>CAURRB010000085.1:0-4743 GCA_963527085.1 Streptococcus oralis | reverse complement strand
CAGAAAAAGGAATTTCCCAGCCAACCAAGCCTTTCTATTTGATACGGTTAGAAAATTCGTTCGCATCCCAGACTTGACAAACTCCTGGGCAAAATAGAGGGAAGTAAAGATGACGATGACAGGCTGCGCCAGATAGAGGGCATGCAAAGCCTCACTCAGAGCCTTTGTCTGGCCAACTGCTGTCTGACTATAGTCAAGATTCATCAGAAAAAATGGAACGACTACCAGAGCCACCAAGGCGGCACCAAGAGCGAGATAGTAAGAACGGAACTTAATCCATTCACTTCTAAGCAGAGCTTTTATCATCAGTAGCGTCCTCCTAAATCCGTCTTCAAAAAGCGCAGAGAGGCCATGACGCCGATAACTAGCAACCATACGCTTAGTATCAAGAGTCCTTGCAAGGGATTGTTGGCATATTGGGAAGTCGGCGTTGCAACAAATAACTCTCCTGCGGGCTGGGGCAGATAAGCTCCCCAACTCGTGTGAGCAGCTAGGTAGTTTCCTAAATTATAGATTTGGGGTACGAGAAAAAGCAGAGGAACTAGCATGGTCCGAGCCAATAAACCTAACAAAAACGAAAGGATTCCCAATAAGGTTAGAGATAAGGTTTTCCACAAAATCAAACTCCAAGCTGCCTGATTGAGCAAAATCGGATCAAGCCCTTCCTTTCCTAAAGCCAGATGCATGACCATATAACTAAAGTAGATTGATAAAAAGCTAGTGGCAAGAGAAAAGCAAGCAAAGGTCATGAGTTTCCCCACAAGCAACTTCAGGCGGTTATTACAAGCCAATAGACTGGTTCGCAAGCTATGAGACTGAAATTCCGTTGCTCCCAAAATTCCAGCTAAGATGACTAAAACCATACCACCCATAGAAGCGCCATTAAGACCTAGATATTCAAGCGGATCAATAGCTTCTGCCAGACCGGGAACCGTCTCAGGGGTCGCATCTAAACCGATAGACAGATACTGACGTCCCTCTAGCCATGACACAACAGGTACCAATAACAGCATAAAGACCACACTTACCCTGAAAGCCTTGGTTGATTGGATTTTCAACCACTCTGAATGCAATAAGGACATCGTTTCTTTCATCTTAAACCTCCTCTGTTAAGTCGAAGAAGAGCTCTTCTAAACTATCTGTTCCTTGTAATACATCTTCTAGCGTTCCCTGTTCGATAATTTGCCCATGATGAATCAAGACTACATCATCTGTTACCATTTGTACCTCAGACAGGATATGAGAGGATAGAAGGACGGTTTTCCCTAAATCAGCCTGCTGGCGAATGAACCTTCTAAACCACTTAATCCCACTTGGATCCAGTCCATTGGTCGGCTCATCTAATATTAAAAACTGGGGATCACCTAGTAAAGCTACTGCCAACCCCAGGCGCTGCCCCTCTCCTAGAGACAGGCTTGATAAGAAATCCTTTTTCTTATGAGCGATCCCAGTCATATCCAATACCTCATCAATCCGAAACTTCGGAATAGCATTACTTGCAGCAATAATATGCAGATGGTCGTAAACCTTTCTATTTGGCAGACCTCCAATACCGTCAAAAGCTGCACCTACTGTTTTGAGAGGATAAATCATTGACTGATAGGTTTGTCCATCAAAAGTCGCAGTTCCTGCTGTCGCCCGATCTAAGCCCAAGAGAATCCTCAAGGTCGAGCTTTTTCCTGCACCATTATGTCCTAGAAAAGCCGTAATGCGACCACTCCTAGCTGTAAAAGAAATATCCTTTAAAATTTGCTTGTCTCCATATTTTTTAGAAACACGATCAATTTTTACAATATGTTCCATACTGAACTCCTTTATCTTTATTTTCTCCAGTATACCCAATCTAGTTCAGAATTAGTTCAGAGATTAAACAGAAATTTCAGAAAAAGTTGATCCACTTTTCAAAAGTCACCTGAGTTCCACTAGAAAAACTAAACTTTTCTTTCACAAGGTATTCTTCTCTCCATTCTTTCTTTATAATTCTGAGGTTTATGTATAGAGACTTTATTATCATTCTAGTACCAAAAAGTCATTTATCAAACTCCATCAACAGCACCCTTTATGATATAATGAAAGAAGAAAACTGAAAGGAACTACCATGTCAAAAGAAGTTATTGTTGAAAGTTTTGAACTTGACCACACCATTGTTAAAGCACCCTATGTCCGCTTGATTGGGGAAGAAATAGGGCCAAAGGGAGATGTCATCTCCAACTTTGATATTCGCTTGGTGCAACCAAACGAAGACTCAATCCCTACCGCTGGCCTTCACACCATTGAGCATCTCTTAGCCAAACTCATTCGTACCCGTATTGACGGCATGATTGACTGCTCACCCTTCGGTTGCCGCACTGGTTTCCATATGATTATGTGGGGACATCACACCAGCGCCGAGATTGCTGCTGTTATCAAGGATTCGCTCAAGGAAATCGCGGAAACTACTACTTGGGAAGATGTCCCTGGAACAACCATCGAATCTTGCGGAAACTACAAGGACCACAGCCTCTTTTCTGCTAAAGAATGGGCTAAACTTATTCTGGAACAAGGTATTTCAGATGATGCCTTTGAACGCCATGTCATCTAAACACAAAAAGGAACCAGCTTTTTAGCTAGTTCCTTCTTTTTTTATTCTCAAAATCTTGAGTTAGGCTTTTTCACGAATGATCAAAACGCCATCTTCCATATCTGCTTCCAGATGTTTGGCATCTAGGTGATCCAAGTGGAAGTCCGTCACCTTATCACGGATTTGTTGTTCAACTACACGACGTAGAGGACGAACACCCATGACTTCATCATAGCCTTCTTCAGTGATAAAGTCCTTAGCTGCTTGGCTGACTTCCAAATCAATGTCTTTCTTAGCCAATGTTTGGTTGACTTCAGCCAACATCAAGTCCACAATCTTAGAAAGGTCTTCTTTATTCAAGTGTGAGAACTCGATAACTGCGTTAAAGCGGTTAAGGAACTCTGGGCGAAAGAATGGTTTCAAACGATCCATCAATTCTGGTTTATCCGCATCTTCTGTCAAATTGGCTTCATAGCCAAATCCAGCATTTGATGTCGCGATAATGACAGTGTTCTTGAAGTTCACTGTATTTCCTTGACCATCAGTCAAACGACCGTCATCCAAGACTTGGAGGAGAAGGGTAATGACTTGAGGATCCGCCTTTTCAATCTCATCCAAGAGAATGATTGAGTAAGGATTGCGACGAACACGTTCTGTCAAGGTATTGCTATTGTCATCATACCCCACATAACCGGCTGTTGTACCGATCAACTTGGACACTGCTGTACGGTCACTGTATTCAGACATATCCAGACGGATAATAGCTTCCTTAGTACCAAACATATCCAGTGCCAATTGCTTAGCAAGTTCCGTCTTACCAACTCCAGTTGGTCCCACAAAGAGGAAGCTACCGATTGGGCGATTGCCTTCATCAAAACCGGCACGGTTACGACGGATAGCACGAGCTACCGCTTCTACCGCCTTGTCTTGGCCGATAACCTTGTGTTCCAAGCGATGCGCCATATCTTTCAAACGTTCGATGTCTGATGCTCCCATTTGTGAAACTGGGATACCTGTCATTCGTTCCACAGATTCAGCCACATCGTTGATACTTGCAGTCACTTTCATGTCTTCTGTGTGGTTTTCGACTTTTTTCTCTAATTCAGCAATACGTGTCTTAGCATTGAGAGCTGCTTCAAAGTCTTCTGCCTCAACTGCTTTTTCTTGCTTGTCTTTTTCTGCCTCAATTTCCCGTTCAACAGCATGAACATCTGTTACAGGATGTTGAGCTGCCAAGTGAGCTGCCGTTACATCGACAAGGTCGATAGCCTTATCTGGCAAACTACGTTGAGGAATGTATTGGATCGAATAATCCACTGCTGCTTTCAAGACTTCATCTGGCAAGATGACATTGTGGTGTTGTTGATAGAGGTCACGAATTCCTTGAAGGATTTTAAAGGTATCCTCAGCTGAAGGAGCATTGACCTTGACTTCGTTGAAACGACGAGCAAGAGCCGCATTCTTCAAGATAGTGTTACGGTATTCGTCTTGAGTCGTTGCCCCAATAACGGTCAACTCACCACGTGAAAGAGCAGGTTTGAGAATATCTGCAAGCCCTTTAGAGCCACTATCACCTCCAGTAGAGCCAGCACCAAGAATTTGATGAATTTCATCAAAGAAGAGGATAATATTTCCTGCTTCTTTCACTTCATTGACTAAGTTTTGAACGTTTTCTTCAAAGCTACCACGGTATTGAGTACCAGCCTCAAGACCTGAGATATCAATAGAAATAATTTCCTTGTTCTTGATGGCAGCTGGAACATCTCCATTCACAATCGCTTGTGCTAGACCTTCGACAACGGCTGTCTTACCAACACCTGCATCTCCGACTAGAACAGGATTATTTTTCGTACGACGTGAGAGGATTTCAGATGTTTCTTGAATTTCCTTGTTTCGTCCGATAACAGGATCCAACTTGCCCTCACGAGCTTCCGCCGTCAAGTTACGACCTAGTTTAGCAAGGACACCGTCTTGTTTCATACCTGAAGCATGTTGTTGCATTTGCGCATCAGATTCTGCATTTCCTGGTAATTTCCCAGTTGCACGATACTGAGCAAATTCCTCGGGTGTCACTTCGCGTCCATTAATCAAGTAGCGACGGTTTTCAGAACTATATCCTCGCATACCACCCATCAATTGGTTAAATAAATCATCCATGTTGTTAAAGTTATTAAAGTTGTTGT
>CAURRB010000084.1:0-4745 GCA_963527085.1 Streptococcus oralis | reverse complement strand
CATCTTTAACAGGTACGTTGAAGTCAACACGAACGAGAACTTTTTTCCCTTTCAATTCAACGTCTTTAACAGTCAATTTTGCCATTAGATATGACTCCTTCTTTTTTTATACGTGTTAATTATATCACAAAATCAGCAAAAGAGATAGAAAAACCCTAAACTTTTCTTGTTCTTTCCTCTATTTATTAACCTAAAAATCTAGGATTGCAGTTCGGGAAATAGCAATTTTCACATAATTCGGTTGGAATAATTTAGGCAAATTCTTGATTGATCTGCCTAATTACTTCTATACTATCCTTTTTCTAAGATTTTAATCCTTAATATTCTAAACTCTACAGTCCTTCTTTTTGAATTGCTAGGTTTCTTATTATACAATATAACTAAAATAGTTTCTTCAGTTTGTGCTATTTGAGATTAAAAGAAGGGGAACTGCTACCATGAAATTAGAAAGATTAATCTATATTTTACTGTCTCTTTTAAATAAGAAGAGAATAACAGCTAAAGAGATTGCAGAGAGGTTTGAAATATCTACTCGAACTGTATATAGAGACATGGATACACTCAGTTTAGCGGGGATCCCAATCTATTCGGAACGTGGAGATAAGGGAGGTTTCTATATACCAAGCGACTATAAGATAGACAGAAACTTTTTCACTGAGGAGGAGAGACAGTTTATCATTAATATGAGCCAAAATGTTAGTAAAATCGTTGGTCATTCAAGTCTTGACAGTATCGAACACAAGCTGTCTTCTCAAGAAATTACAAGAGCAAACAGTCCTTTTTACTTTGATCTCAGTTCCTGGACGCTTAATACAAATTATTTACTAGAAATTGAGGAAGCGATACAAACTGAACAGATGATTTCTTTTTCTTACTATTCGAAAAAACAGGAGAAAAGTCAGCGAACAATTATCCCATACAGATTGATCTATAAACTGAATGCTTGGTATGTTATCGGTTACTGCTTAGAAAAATTAGATTTTCGTATTTTTAAATTAACTCGAATTCGTGAACTAGAACCAGTGGAGATAAAAGATAAACCATTCGATTATCCACGTTTATCTCAAGAAAAGTTAGAGCTTTTTTTAAATCCCCCAAAACATAAAGTGGAGGGGCAAAGAGAAGAAATCGAACTAGTTTTTACAAGATTTGCACTCCCAAAAATCTACGATCACTTCACGGAAGAAGAAATCAGAGTCGAGGACGAAATAATAAAAGTTCAGGCATTTAGAGCTTTAACTCCTGCATTTTTTGATTTACTCTTAAGCTTTGGTTATCAAGTAAAGGTCGTATCTCCAAGTCACTTACAAAATCTACTGGTCAGTACTCTCAAAAAAAATCTTCAGCAATATGACAACCTGTAGTCATATTTCCTTTTGTATACTCTTAAGTGGGCAAAATATTTCGTGATATTCATCATAGCCCAATTATTTTACAGGAGGTTCCAAATGGATACAAAAACACTTGCAGAAAGCTATTTTACGGCAGTAAATGAGGGAGGCTGGGAAGATTTCGTAGCTGAAAACTTTGACTATGGCATGTGCGATAGTATAGAAATTCGACAAGGACGTGATATTTATTTGCAAGGCGCAGGCCAATTCTATGCTTTGAGCCAGCATCTTGAAGTGAAGCAATTACTTGTTGATGGTCGAACAGTCTCAGCTTTAAATCGCTACCGTCTACATTCTCCTCAAGGAAAAGAACTCGAACTGGATGTCGCAGAATTTCTGAAATTCGATGAGTTTGATAAATTAGTTGCATCCAATATTTATTTCGACACCTATCGTTTTCAAAAATTTATCCAAGGAATTGAATAACAAAAATCTAGCTTCAAATTTACTCTTCAATTTCAAAACTAAAAACAAGGTCTGACTAATCTACAGTCAAACCTTGTTTTTTTATTTTTATGAGAAAATCCAAGATTCGTAAATCTGATTAGTCTTCTCTCTTCTTTCCAGCAAGCAAGCCGTAGCCACTCATTAGTCCGAGGAGTCCTAGCGCTACTAGACTAGCATCTCTTGTCGCTCCCGTATTTGGGAGTTCTCTGTTTGTTTCTTCAACTTTTGCTGGTGTTGCTGAGAGCGCTTGATCCCTTGTTTGTGAGACTTGCTCTTCTTTCGTTCCAACTTCAACAATTTCTGGAAGGGCTTCCTTGAGAACCTCAGTAGAATGAAGGGTGCGTTTGCCCTGAGCATCAACTTCTACAAAGCGACGAACTTGACCTTCAACTCCTGCTTGAACTAGCTGGCGTTGGCCTTTGAGAAGGGCTGCATTTGGTCGTTCCTGACGTTCGAAGGAAACTGTCCCCTCTTCAACTTCCAGTTTCGGAGTTTCTAGAACTAAATCTTTCACACCTTCAGCTGGTTGGTTGCTTGATAGAACTTTTGTTCCTACTTCGGTGATTTCTGGGATTACTTCCTTGAGAACTTCTGTTGAATGAAGGGTGCGTTTGCCTTGGACATCTACTTCTACTAGACGACGAACTTGACCTTCAACTCCAGCTTGCACAACACGGCGTTGTCCTTTGAGAAATTCGGAGTTTGGTCGCTCCTGACGTTCATAGGCTATTGTTTCAGTTTCAATAACTAGTTCAGGGAGGGCCTTAACCGTCGGGGCCACTTCATTTGGATCCATGCTACCAACATGATGGCTTTCTTCTGCAGGAGCTAGTTTCTTATTCAGCTTTTCTTTCATGTCCGCAAAAGCCTGTGGAGTTGGCATCTCTGAAGCCAACAAAGTTTCTGCTTGGTCAATCAATTCAGCTTTAGGATCTTTTTCACGGACGGATTCGAGCAAGCCTTCCAACTCTTCTCTAGCAGTCTGATAACGTTGATTTCCATCCAAGGCTGTCCCTGCTTGTTTCAACTCATTCAAAGCCCGATTGACTTCTTCTTGGCTAGTATTATGGTTTTCTGCTACAGCTTTCGCTACATTGAGCTTCTCTACTAGTGCTTCTTGTTTGTCCTCGCTTGAGAAGGTGTAGGCAAGGGTTGACTGACGGCCTTGGGCAGCAGTAATTTCTTGTTTGAGGTACTCGTCGTTGACAGCTGCTTTTGGAGAAACCAAGACATCGAACTCAGCTGTGTGTCCCTTGTAATGAAGAGTCAAGGTCTGACGACCAGTCTTTTGAGCATCGTAGCCCGTAATTTCAACACCTTGATCTGTGAAGGCATGGCTTTCTTCTGTCTCATCATCATAGAGAACGCCGAAGCGACCTTCTGCAAGGTCCAGTTGATCCCCTACTAGATAGTCTGTTTTCGGTTTCTTAGTAATGTACAAACCTGCTACTTCTTTTTGTTTTCCTTCATCTTGACCAGTCACTTGTACGTTTAAATTACCAGTAACTGGAAGTCCAAGGTAGCTGACTGTGAGCTTTTGTTCCCCTTTTTGATGAGCGTTGTAGCCAGATACTATCACACCTGAATGAGTAAGGTTGATCAGCTCATCGGCTTGTCCCCCTTCGTATTGAACACGGAGTGTTCCGCCTCTGAGGTCCAGTTTTTCTCCTTCTTTATAAACTGTCTTCTTAGGTCCTTTTTCAAGGCTAACTGCAGCAATTTTTCTCTCATCCTGCGGAATTGCTACTGCCAAGGTGTTACTGATTTCTTTGCCAGGTAGTTGGGTACGATAGTAGAGGAGAGTTGGTTGTTTGTCAAAGGCTAATGGTGCTGTTGCCAGATCGCCACCAGTTTCAGACTTCAAGGTTGCAATTGGTGTTTGTGAATCCGCCTTGTCGTAAACGGTGACGGTTGCACCTGCTGGAACATCAGAGAAGCCTAGTTGAACTTGATGGTTTCCAAGTGAACGAGCAGCTACCTTAGCCATTGGAATATTTTGACTTTCTGTGTCCAAGGTTTCGTACATCTTCCAGTTGTAGATACGAATGGCTTTCCAAGGTGTTCCGTTATCAGATGTAATGACATGCAAACGCCAGTCTTGGGCAGTGATTGGTTTATCAAGAGTGATATCCGTCACGTGCGCTTTATTGCCACGGACTTCCTTAGCTAGTTTCCACTCGCCATCTGTATCCTTGTAGTAAAGATCAAAGTCCTTGGTGTTCATCAGACCATCGTTAACAGACTCACCGCCAGCTCCCGCATGATCCATTACCCATCTGACAACACGACGTGGTTGAGTCAAACGAATATCGACACTACCGCTCAATTGTCCTGAAGACCACTTGTCTGACAGACTTGTAATCGTACCGTTCAACATGCCTTCGATGCCTTCACCGCCTTCAGTATTTGGGAAGGTACTGCCAATAACCGTTGCCCCTGGAACAATATTTTCAGCCAAAGGTCTTGGGAGAGTTGTATCCTGAACTGTCATGCCCCAGTTGAATGACGCAGTTGCAGCTTCTGAACGGAGTCCATTTTTACCAACTGCAACAACTTTCAATTCTTGCGTTGTACCAGTCGCATTAGCAGAACGGCTAACTTTTGGCAAGTAGATGGTTGAAGCAGATGATCCTGTCAACAAACGCCAGTTATCCCCATCTTTTTCGTAGACTTCATAGAAATCTGCATCTTGGTTACCCGAAAATTGAACCACTGCTTCAGCTTCTTGGGCATTCTTAAGAGATTGCTTCACCACAGAGAGACCTGTAGGTGCTTGTGGCGCTTGGTGATTATCCGTGATAGTTAATTGACCTAGGTTGAACTGATAATCTTTTACAGCCCCTTCATGTTCGAAGAAGAGTTTGACTGCATAGATGGTTTTACCTGCTAGTGAGCTAAGGTCAAATT
>CAURRB010000083.1:0-4818 GCA_963527085.1 Streptococcus oralis | reverse complement strand
GCAGTTTCACAGCATCAAGCATTAGACTAGAAAAGGTTGTTAAACCTCCGCAAAACCCCGTCCCCAGCGCTAAAACCAAGCCTTTACTAGTTCCCTTATAGACCAGATAGCCTTTCACCAGATAGACCAGGCAGAAAATGCCCAGATAGTTGACAAGGAGGGTGCCCCAAGGAAAGTCGGGACTGGCCGGTAACCAAGTGGAAACCAGGTAGCGGACAAGGCCTCCCACCATTGCAGCTAGAAAAATTCCTAGCGGATAAAATTGTTCTTTTTTCATTTGATATTTTGATCCTGATAATCACGCGAACGTTTGAGAATGTCTGAAAAAGTTGCAACAATGGTCTCCTGATAGCGCTTATCTTCTACTCGATTTTTGACTTTCTCAAAAATAACTTCTTCTCTCTTAGTATCTAAAATAGGTTTTCCTGATGCTTTCTTATAAGCAACAACCCCTTCAACTAAGTGCATCCGTTCTTCTAGGAGCTTTACGATTTGGTCATCGATTTGATCAATTTCTTGCCGAATAATATCTAAATCCATAGTATCTCCTCCTTTATTTGAATTATTGTATCAAAAAGCTACCAAATAGGCTAGTAAAATCCCAAAATAACTAATAAAAAAACGCACTGACTTCTTCCAGTCAGCGCAGTTTGATTCTTATCCTACTTTTGCAGCCAATTCTTCTGCGAATTGTTCCAAACGTTCGATGTCTTCTTCTTCGGCAGAAAGGTCTACTTTAACACACTCTGAACCTTTTTCTGCTCCTGTCGCTACAAAAACGCGATCAAAGTCATCAACAGCCTTACAGAATTCGTCGTAGAAGGTATCTCCTGAACCGACCACTCCGTAGATTTTGCCATTCAAGTTGAGATCTGCTAGGTCTTCGTAGAAGTCCATCATCTCATCTGGCAATTCTCCATCTCCGTAGGTGTAAGTCGCAACAATTGCGATGTCCGCTTCCAAGAAGTCTGAAGCGTCAACAGTCGTACATTCATCCACATCGACATCCAAGCCCAAGTCACGCAATTTATCTGCTACAATATCTGCAATTTCTTCGGTATTACCGGTCATACTGGCAAATACAATTTTTGCTAATGCCATATCGTCCTCCTCAATTTATCTTTCTCCATTATATCATATCTTTTTCATTTTAAAAATAAAAATTCTTGTGCTACAATGAAATGAGAAAGAATTGAGGTTATTTATGGAAATTTGCCAGCAAATATTAGAGAAAATCAAAGAATACGATACCATTATCATTCACCGTCATATGAAACCAGATCCAGATGCCTTAGGGAGTCAAGTGGGCTTGAAAGCTCTTCTCACACACCATTTTCCAGAAAAGACCATCAAAGTAGTTGGTTATAACGAACCAACTCTAACATGGATGGCGGAAATGGATACTGTCCAAGACAGTGACTACCACGAAGCTCTTGCTATTATTTGTGATACAGCAAATCGTCCTCGTATCGATGATAAACGCTACGAACAAGCTGATTTCACCATCAAAATCGATCACCATCCAAACGATGATATCTATGGTGACCTATCTTGGGTGGATACAAGTTCAAGCAGTGCTAGTGAAATGATTGCATTATTTGCTCAAGAAAATCAGCTAGCTTTATCTAGTGAAGCGGCACGACTTCTCTATGCAGGAATTGTCGGGGACACAGGGCGTTTTCTCTACCCTTCAACTAGTGCTCGTACCTTTAGAATAGCTGGCCAGCTCCGAGAAATTGATTTTGACTTTGCTGGACTGTCTCGTCAAATGGATACCATGAGCTTCAAGATTGCAAAACTTCAAGGCTACATCTACGACCATCTAGAAGTTGATGAAAACGGAGCTGCACGCGTTCTACTTACTCAAGAAATCTTGAAACAGTACAATGTTACCGACGCTGAAACCGCAGCGATTGTCGGTGCACCTGGTCGAATTGATACTGTTAAGGCTTGGGCTATCTTTGTTGAACAAGCTGATGGGCACTTCCGTGTGCGAATGCGCAGTAAAATTACCCCTATCAATGAAATTGCCAAACGACACGACGGGGGAGGGCATCCATTAGCCAGTGGCGCCAATTCCTATAGTCTAGAAGAAAACGAACAAATATACAAAGAACTAAAAGAGGCCCTACAGATGCACCAAGGCTAAGAAAGAATTTTCTTGGCCTTTTATATGCTAGATTCTTAAAATATACGGTTTCTTTGTACCTCAGTTTATGGTATAATAAATCAAACTGAATAAAAGGAGACATAATAATGGAAAAAAATCGTTTGTATATTCTCATTTCTGCTGGAGTAGCCATCCTTGGTTCACTCTTGCCATGGGCTAGTTTAAATGCAGGTTCTTTTGGGTCCTATAGTGTGAATGGTTATCAAGGAGATGGGTGGTTTGTCATTATCGCAGCTATTGTGTCTATTGTTCTTGCGTGCTTGAATAACATGAATAAAGCAATGCCTAAAGGGTTCTCAATTGGTGTCATTGTTGCGGGTGCAATTGCAACTCTCGTCACACTAAATAGTCTCTTTAATGTAAATAAATACATGTCTAACTTTGGTGGATACGGCATTTCAATCGGCTTTGGTTTGATTTTGGCTATTCTTGCTAGCATTGCACTAGTTGTAACTGGTCTCTTGGCAATGTCAGGTGGTAAAATTACAAAAGAGTCATTTACTGAATTAGCTGAGTCTGGTAAAGATTTTGCTCAAACTGTCGGACGTGTAACAAGCTCTACCGTTAAAACTGCAGTCGAAGAAATCAAAAAAGAATCTCAAGAACGTAAAAAAGAAGAAACTACTGCTGAGAAAACAGAGACTGCTAAAGAGGAAACCGAGCAAACAGAAGAAGCTAAGGAACCAGCTAATGTGGAGGCTGAATCAGTAGCAGAAAACGCAGAACCAGTAAAAGAAGAAACTACTGAATCTGAAACAAAAACAGAAGCTGAGCCAGTAGCCGAACCAACAGAAACAGAACCTACTGAAACTGAAAAAGAGGCTAAATCAGCAGAAGAAAACGCAGAACCAGTAAAAGAAACAGAAGTAAAAAATCAACAAGAAGAAAAAGCTCCAAATCAAGAGAACTAATCATTCTTCTACCCTCACTCCAGTAAACACTGGAGTGATTTTTTATCAAGATTTTTAATAAAATCAGGGAAAAGACTTGCCAAACTTATCAGAATCTGATAGACTAGTATGGTAACAATCTATGGCTCGCAAAGAGACCATGGCAGAAAGGAAATATTGCAAAATGAAAAAAGATATCCATCCAGAATATCGCCCAGTTGTCTTCATGGACACAACTACTGGTTACAAATTCCTTAGCGGTTCAACAAAACGCTCTAACGAAACTGTTGAGTTCGAAGGCGAAACTTACCCATTGATCCGTGTGGAAATTTCATCAGACTCACACCCATTCTACACTGGACGTCAAAAGTTCACTCAAGCAGATGGACGCGTGGATCGTTTCAACAAAAAATACGGTCTCAAATAATAAGAAAAAGAACAGTTACCACTGTTCTTTTTTTTTGTACTTCTTTTTATGAACCAATCACTACTACTTTCTATTTGTCAACCTTCACGCTGACACTATAAGTGATTTCAAACGAGGTTAAAAAATATCGAAAAGAAGCTTGATATTGAGAATGGTCAAGATGATTGAAACTGCGTAACCTAGGATGGTATTCCACTTGGCATTGGTGAATTCTCCCATCAGTGACTTCTTAGAGGTCAGATAAATTAAGGGGAAGATTGAAAACGGAAGAGCGATTGACAGAAATACCTGTGAATAGACCAATAACTGATCCAAGGTTTTTTCTTGATGTCCAAACAAAACGGCGACTATAATCACAGGTAGCAATGCAAAAATACGGGTACCGATACGGATAATCCACTGAGGCAATTTCAGATGCAAGAAGCCTTCCATGACAATCTGTCCTGTTAAGGTACCTGTAATGGTCGAATTTTGTCCACTTGCTAAGAGAGCTAGGGCAAATAAAGTTGACAGAGTTGAGCTAGCTATAGCTCCTGCTATTGTCGAATCCTGTAAAGCATTGTACATTTGGGAGAAAGCTGAAATTTCAGATGCATGACCAAAAAAGAGAGAGGCCCCTAAAATGAGCAGTAAGGAATTGACAATAAAGGCTAGAGACAGCTGAATATTTGAATCCCAGGTCATAAAACGAACGGCTTTTCGAACATCCTTCTTATCTTTGTGATTGATTTTCCTTGTTTGGGATAGGGATGAATGAAGATAGAGATTATGGGGCATGACTGTCGCTCCCACAATTCCTAGAGCCAAGGTCAATTGGCTTTCATGACCTGGTAATGGTGTTTCAAATAATGTTGGAGTCGGTAAATAACCACCAAAAATACCCTGAATACTTGGATTGGATAAAGCCACCAGATAGGTAAAGATGGCTAATATGGTTAAAATAAGGGTCGTAACAATGGCTTCAATTTTTTTGAAGCCAAATTTCATCAACAACAACAAAAGAAATACATCTAAAACGGTTAAGAGGATGGCGACCATAATCGGTATTTTAAATAAAAGATTTAAGGCAATCGCTGAGCCTAGAACCTCGGCTAAGTCTGTCGCCATTAAAGCTAATTCTAAAATCACCCACAAACTATAGCGAAGCCACTTGGGAGCATGATGAGCTGTTGCCTGTGCTAGGTCCATCCTAGTCACGATACCGAGCTTTCCAGCCATCTGTTGTAACTGCATAGCAATGATGGATGAAATCAAAATAACAAATAAGAGACTATATTTGTAGGAAGCACCACCAACCACACTGGTAATCCAGTTTCCAGGATCCATATAAC
>CAURRB010000082.1:0-4835 GCA_963527085.1 Streptococcus oralis | reverse complement strand
GATGTCTTTAATACCCAGCGTGATTTGACAGCAGGGATTGTTGGGAAATCAATCGGACTGCAAATGCTTCCTAAGCACGTAGCCAATGCTCACCAAAAAGGGGATATTCACTATCATGATTTGGATTATAGCCCCTACACACCGATGACCAACTGCTGTTTGATTGATTTTAAAGGCATGCTGGAAAATGGTTTTAAGATTGGAAATGCAGAGGTAGAGAGTCCCAAGTCTATCCAGACTGCGACAGCTCAAATTTCACAAATCATCGCCAATGTTGCTTCTAGCCAGTACGGGGGTTGCTCAGCTGACCGTATCGATGAAGTCTTGGCTCCGTATGCAGAGAAGAATTACCAGAAGCACCTCAAGGATGCGGAAGAGTGGGTCCTACCTGATAAACGGGAAGATTACGCTTGGAAGAAAACGCAAAAGGACATCTACGATGCCATGCAATCTCTCGAGTATGAAATCAACACCCTCTTCACTTCAAATGGACAAACACCTTTTACTTCGCTCGGTTTTGGTCTGGGAACCAATCGTTTTGAGCGTGAAATTCAAAAAGCTATTTTGACCATTCGTATCAAGGGTCTTGGTTCAGAACATCGAACAGCCATCTTCCCTAAACTCATCTTTACGCTGAAAAGAGGACTCAACTTAGAGGAAGGTTCACCTAACTACGACATCAAACAGTTGGCTCTTGAGTGTGCAACCAAGCGAATGTACCCAGATGTCTTGTCCTATGATAAGATTATCGAGTTGACAGGTTCTTTCAAGGTTCCTATGGGCTGCCGTTCTTTCCTCCAAGGGTGGAAGGATGAGAATGGTGTCGAAGTTAATTCAGGCCGTATGAATCTAGGTGTTGTGACAGTCAATCTGCCTCGTATCGCTCTCGAGTCCGAAGGTGACTTGAACAAGTTCTGGGAAATCTTCAACGAGCGAATGAACATTGCGGAGGATGCTCTGGTTTATCGTGTCGAACGAACCAAGGAAGCAACACCAGCAAATGCCCCTATCCTCTATCAGTATGGAGCCTTCGGCCGCCGTCTCGGAAAAGAAGAAAGTGTAGACCAACTCTTCAAGAATCGCCGTGCGACCATTTCTCTAGGCTATATCGGTTTGTATGAAGTGGCGACGGTCTTCTTTGGCAATAGCTGGGAAAGTAATCCAGAAGCCAAGGAATTCACGCTTGACATCATTCGTGATATGAAACGACGTGTAGAAGAGTGGTCAGATCAATATGATTACCATTTCTCTATCTACTCAACACCGTCTGAAAGTCTGACAGACCGTTTCTGTCGCTTGGATACAGATAAGTTCGGCTCAATTCCGGATATTACAGACAAGGAATACTACACCAACTCTTTCCACTATGATGTTCGTAAAAATCCAACACCGTTTGAAAAACTAGATTTTGAAAAAGTTTACCCAGAAGCAGGTGCTTCAGGAGGCTTTATCCACTATTGTGAGTATCCAGTTCTTCAACAAAATCCTAAGGCCCTGGAAGCTGTCTGGGACTATGCCTATGACCGTGTCGGTTATCTAGGGACCAATACTCCGATTGATCGTTGCTACAAGTGTGACTTTGAAGGGGATTTTGAACCAACTGAGCGAGGATTTGCTTGTCCCAACTGTGGCAATAGCGACCCTAAAACAGTAGATGTGGTCAAACGTACGTGTGGGTATCTGGGAAATCCTCAAGCGCGTCCGATGGTTAACGGACGCCACAAGGAAATCGCTGCGCGTGTCAAACACATGAACGGTTCAACTATTAAAACAGCAGGACATGAAGTAACAAATTAGAAGGAAATGGAATGGGGAAATACCAATTAGACGATAAGGGACGCGCACAAGTGACCCGTTATCACGAGAAACACTCGAAAGGTGGAACAGGTAAAAAAGAACGATTGCTCAACCTCAGAGAACAGTTTTTAAACAAGAACAAGAAAAAATAAAAGTGAGAGTTGCCTCTCACTTTTCTCTTAATTGGAGGTAAAAATGATACTACGCAGACCAACATTGGCAGATAAAGAAACAGTTTTAGAGATGATGGCAGAGTTTGAACAGACTCAATCAGCCCACGATGGTGGGTTTTGGAACGCCAACAATTTTGTTTATGAAGAGTGGCTAAAAGAAAATCTTCAAGCGGAAGCGGGACTCAATATTCCTGAAAACTGGGTTCCTGCTATCCAGCTGGTTAGTTTTGACGTAGCAGGCCAGGCTCTTGGCTTTCTCAACCTTCGTCTCCGATTAAATGACTACTTACTAGAAAATGGGGGCCATATTGGCTACTCCATTCGTCCATCTGAAAGAGGTAAGGGTTATGCCAAAGAATCCCTCCGACAAGGTCTACAAGTTGCTAAGGGAAAGAATATTAAACGAGCTTTAGTGACTTGTAGCACAGAAAATCCAGCAAGCCGAGCTGTTATCTTAGCTAATGGTGGGGCGTTGGAGGATGTTCGAAACGGAACGGAGCGCTATTGGATAGACTTGGAGTAGAAGGATGACATGGAATACACCAAAACCAGGTGAATGGAAAAGCGAGGAGCTTAGTAAAGGGCGAATCATTGACTACAAGGCCTTTAACTTTGTCGATGGAGAAGGTGTGCGAAACTCTCTCTATGTATCAGGTTGCATGTTTCACTGCGAAGGGTGCTATAATGTTGCGACTTGGTCTTTCAATGCAGGGATTCCCTATACAGCAGAATTAGAAGAACAGATTATGGAAGACCTTGGTCAGCCCTATGTTCAAGGCTTGACTTTGCTAGGAGGGGAGCCTTTTCTCAATACGGGGATTCTCTTGCCTCTCGTTAAACGCATTCGAAAGGAATTGCCAGATAAAGACATCTGGTCTTGGACTGGATATACCTGGGAGGAAATGATGCTGGAGACTCCAGACAAACTGGAGCTCTTGTCGCTGATTGACATCCTTGTCGATGGACGGTATGATAAAAGCAAGCGTAATCTCATGCTCCAGTTTCGAGGTTCCTCTAATCAACGAATTATCGATGTGCAAAAATCCCTCAAAAGTGGGCAAGTAGTGATTTGGGACAAGCTCAATGACGGAAAAGAAAGCTATGAACAGGTGAAGAGAGAATGAAGAAAAAAGAGTTAGTAGACAAACTGGTTTCAGAGATCGAAACGGGGAAAGTCAAAACACTGGGGATTTACGGTCACGGTGCATCAGGAAAGTCTACCTTTGCTAAAGAATTGTTCCAAGCCCTAGATTCTGAAAAGGTAAATCTACTAGAAACAGATCCCTATATCACCTCAGAACGTCACCTGGTAGTACCAAAGCAAGCACCAGATCAAAAGGTGACGGCTTGTCTCCCAGTGGCGCATGAACTGGCAAGTTTACAGAGAGATATTCTCGCCTTGCAGGCAGGTATGGATGTCTTGACAATCGATGAACCATGGAAGGCTAGTGAAATCTTATCTGGAGCCAAACCGATTCTGATTGTTGAAGGGATGTCTGTGGGCTTTCTGCCAAAGGAACTCTTTGACAAAACTATCTGTTTCTACACGGATGAAGAAACAGAGTTAAAGAGACGCTTAGCTCGAGATACGACTATGAGAAATCGAGATACTTCCTTTGTGTTAGCTAGCCATCAGATGAGACGGGAGCAGTATCTGCGTTACTATAGAGAAACCGAGTCTAAAGCAGATATCTTAGTGGATCAATCAGAAGATAAATTCAAAGTCAAAATGACTCGTATCATATAGAAGAAAAGATTGGTTTTAATAGTCGTAAATTAGTAATTGTATGAAGATGAGATAGGAAGACAGTTTCATCTTAAAAAACGAAAAAAAGCTAACAAATCCCTTACAATTGCAGGGGCTTTGTGTTATTCTACCATGGTGCTGTAAATTACAGCCTTAGCTGTTATGCAAGAGGTTGTGATCACGATTGGATACATTGCCACGCAACGCGCGTCGGTTTCCTATTTTTGCTTTGAGTTTGAATCCCTTTATGTCCTAGGCTTGAGCATAAAAAATGCTCGTTAAAAACTTTCCAAACTATATCAATAAGAGTTGGAAGGCTGGTCTTGGTCGAAGTCTGTATTGTTTTTCGGATCTGGTTGAAACCGGTAAATTGAACGATTTGTTTACTATGGGTGCCATTCTCTCTAGGAAAAGGGAGTTGATAGTGAATGGCGAGATATATCCTATACGCAAAGAATGCTATTTCATTTTGTTGAGTGAAGTAGCCTCTTGGTAGTTAGAAAGTTTAGAGCTGAGGTTGATTGCTAGTCAGTTACCTTAGAAGTGAAAGTAAAAGGAGCGAAGGAATGTTTTTAAAAATAATCAGTAGTATCTCTACCAATAATTTCCAAGATCCAAACATGATGGAAAAAATTAGCCATCTATGGCAGGAACACCAGAAAGAAGTAGAGGAGGCATTTGCCCAAGGGCTTCCGATTTATGCAGTCTATCATGATTATGTCAGTGACTACAAGGGGGATTACAGCTTGTCGCTCTGTAGTCTATCCGATAAAGAAGACTGGGATTTTGACACTTCAGGGCAAACCTACCAAGTATTTGGGGTGGATACAAGTGATTCAAAAGGTTTCCTCCATACCTGGCAGCAAATTTGGCAGGCAGAAGAAGCAAGAGAGCTGCAACGCCAGTATAGTATTGATTTTGAAAAATATGATCCAGATCAGACAGTGTCTATCTTTATCGCCACCCCCAAAAATGGGTAAATTGTCAAACTAAGTTTTATTTACGAAAGAGGACCAGAACATACTCTAGTAACTTAGGTTAGTAAAAAAACGAAAAAAAGCTTACAAATCCCTTGCAATCGCAGGGGCTTTGTGTTATTCTATTATGGTGCTGTAAAT
>CAURRB010000081.1:0-4908 GCA_963527085.1 Streptococcus oralis | reverse complement strand
TTCGGCTGATAGGTGTTGGTTTTACAACTGCAAAGAAGGATACTATCATTGTAACTAATAACAGTGCTATCCCTAAGCTAAATAAAACTTTCTTGTTCACATGATCTCCTTAAATAAATGTAGTAAAAAAGTTGAGGAGAAATCCTCAACTTTATCCTTAACTATTTTGAATGCCAAAGTTCTTAGATAAAGCTTGGTCATTTTGTTTCATTGCTTCAGCAGTCTTATCAAGTTGTGTATTGATTTGTTGCATCAAATCCGCAAAATTTACAACCTTCGGTTTCAATTCAAGGAATTGTCTCTCGAAACCTTGGAAGGCAGCACCTTCCCACTCTGTACGAAGAGTGTCTTGTAGGCGTTGAAGATTGTTCAAGATAACTCTGATATCATTAGCAGCTTTTCCATATTCACGCGCACGTGATTGAAGGGTTTCTGTGGATACACGAATTTGGTCTGACATATTCTTACTCCTATGTTCTTTTTTTTATCTTATTTTAACATTATTCAAATGCTAACGCAAGTATTACATCAAATAATTTAAAAAAATAATATTTTAGCAATAATTAGTTTGATGATATAAAGTATCAAAAAATCAACATCCTACTTGATATGTATGAAACGAAAATCATACTAATCAATGCCGAAGTTTATTCCTTCCATTTATTCTTCAGATAGTAAGCTCTGGACCTTCTCAGAAATCTTGACCAGATCCTCCACCCGTTTGGCAAATCCGATCGAAGCTGTTCCAGCACTATTGTCCCCTGCTTGAGGACCTCAGCCATACGGTGGGTGGCCGTGTTAAGAATAACCGTGTTAACATAAAGAAAAAGGAGACTACATGTTCGACAAAAACTGGGTAGAAACCCAGTTTTCTTAGTTTTCTTGGACTAGAAGATCATATGGAAAGTACTCTAAATCTTTCAAGCGTTCGTCGTAAATCCCTTTAATCTTGCAGGTTGCGGCGGTGTCAAAACTCCAGTAGCCTACATAAGTATCTTTGGTATGGTTGTTATACCATGGAGCATCCGAGTGGCTATAGTACCAGAAACCCTGCGCCTTGGCTACACTCTCATAAGTGTCCTCTATCATATTTTGATACTCTAAAATCGAATGGAAAGGAACTATCTTGTCATGGAATAGATAAACCATGTAGTATTCAATCAAGCCATCTGTGTGGTCCATCTGCTCATAAATAGCCTTCAAATCATCCAGAAACTCTTCCTTACGATCACTATAAAGAACTCCCAAGGCAAAGACATCAACTGCACGATAAAAGGAGACTCCCTCTGAGGCAATCTCTTTTAATGTAGAAAGAATGCCTTGGTAATAAGGAAAGAGTTCCTGAACATCCTTCCCTAGAGAGTAGCCAACTCTTAATAAATCTTCATAATCAAGAACTCGAAATTGTAAATGACTCAAAAGATTCTCTGGTTTAACCTTGTCAAATCGCTCTAAAGCTTCTTGATAACATTTAAAATACCATTCAAATGCTTCTTGAAAATATTCCTCTGTTTGAATTTTATCTCTTAACATGTATTCACTCCTTTTCTATGGGCGGATAATATTCGCCTTCTTATCAAGATTATTTATCATAATGTCGCCATTCTTCCTAACCTTCACTAACTGATAACCTACATCCCCAGCATCTGAAGCTTGTCTGATTTCTTGCAATTTTCTCCCTCCTACCGCATCTTTCAAGCGAGCACCTATCCACTCACGGCTCATCTGTTTGGTTTCCGGATTCTTCAAGTAACTTAAGCGAGCACTGCCATACTTAGCTTCTGCGATGATATAGGGTGGGTGGCCATTAGGGTTGTGGTAGACACCATCAATCCCATGGTGGGTGGCTCCATCGATTTCTGTGGTCATGTCCAGACTGATGCGCTCATAACCCAGCTGACGATAGATCTCGTCCGTACTCATCTCGCCGTAGTTCCCTTTGCGCATATTACTGATAAGCTCAATAGTGCCGTCATCAACCTCTGATATGATCCCTCTTTGCTTGAGGATTTCAATCTTGCTGTGGATGTTCGTGTTAAAGACGACATCCCCCTCTTTCATCGTCTTCACCCACTCATCTTTAGTTACGTATAAAGCATTACGAGCTCGGAGTCTATCCAGTCGGGTGTTTTCTACCTGTTTCGCTTTAGAAGCCAGATTGTCCAAACTCTTTCCTAGACCTGTATCTCCCAATTTCACGGTTGTTTTCTCAATTGTAGAGAACCCTTGTATATTGGCAAAACCAACAGGCGCTACCTGTCTCGTTCGGATAGTCGGTACTTCCAAAGTAAACTGCTTGGCTCGCTCCAGTCCTTCTTGGGCAGCCTTGCTTAGATTTAGGAGGCCTTCGTCTACTGTATTTTGTAAGTGACGGGCGAGTTGTTTTCGATAGGTCGGCAAGGAGTGGTAAATATTATCCCCCAGCCCCTTGGTCTTCTTCAAGAGCCCTTTAAAGGTATCGAAATTCTTAACACCTTGTTCGATGCCTTCCTTCACCGCTGTTTTGATACTAGTCTTAACAGCGGTGAGGCCTGCAGTCTTTCCTGTCTTGGCCAAGCCACTGAGGTATTTACCTGCTGGGATCAAGTCAAGCAGGGCAAAGAAGCCCCTCGTAGCTCTCTCGTTCCCATCCAGCTCGCGGCCAGTACCCCAGTCCTTGCCAGAAGCGGCGGAATACATTTCCGCTGCTGCTGCGACCGTTGATAGAACCGCACCGGCAGGAGGGCAGAAGACATACAAGACAACTGTGGCCGCGGTCAGAGTCAAATCTCGCCACATCTCTGTAGTGGACTTTTCATCATCAATCGATACATACTCGAAAGATCGGGTTTGGTGCATAACTTGGACATATTCCGTCTCCGTCAGTCTGCTATCCTTATATTCCTTACTCTTCTTATACTCCTCATAGCTTTTCTTCAGTGACGCCTTATAAGGACTATCAACCTTGTAAAGCTCGTCAATCCCTATCTCAGGTGGGGTGACTTCCTTGGTACCGACAGGATGGCCATAAGGATCTTTCACAGACTCTATTCGCTTATAGCCAATCTTGTTAGTCGTTTTATACTTTTGAATGTTAAGGGCTTCAAGTTTGGCTCCGACTTTGTCCATAGCCTCATAGAAGGGGCGGTCGATTTTCTTATTGATGTAGGTGTTCACATTCTCAGCATATCGCTCCAAGGTTGAGAGTTTGGCTTGCAGAGTTTGGGCAGTGCTTGTTTCGTCGTGATAGGTATATGAAACGACACCGTCCGTATCCTTTTCCTTGATGAGTTTCTGGACCTTCTCAGAAATCTTGACCAGATCCTCCACCCGTTTGGCAAATCCGGTCGAAGCTGTGCCTGTACTATAGCTCCCTGCTTGAGCATTTGTGTAATTTCCATAGCCACTGCTAGAGACTGTGGCATTTTCAGTGATGCCTGTCAGGGCTTGTTTCATCGTCTTCCAGGTCGATGAATGAAGTTCTACGTCTTTGGTCATTGGTCACCTCGCGGAATGATTCCCAGAGTTTTTAAGTTTTGTACTGGGTCTGCCCTATAGGAATCATGATGGAACTCGCCGTCACAAAGGCATTCCCAACATCATGATACAGCTTATCATTGCCCATGAAAAGCGTATCTCTGAGAGAAGCCCTCTAATACATCTTAATCCTCTACCATCAGCGGAAAAATATCTTCTCCTCTGTACATTTTATCTTCCATTTCTTTCCACTCTAAAACCAATTTATAAAGCTCATTTGTAGGAATAAAGCATGGTTCACCAAGACTTTCATCATCCATTTGATAGTATACTTCTGTTTCCTCCTTACCTATATCAATATTCAACATATTACCACCAAAATCAGATGCTTCTTTTTGACCAGTAACAACCGCCTCTAATTCTTTATAAATATGAGGGTAAAAATCATTAACCTCAACGATAAAAAACTCGCCTAAAGTTTGATATTTTTCATCCAAAAATTTTATTGATAATCTAATATCACCGTCAGGATATTTAAATATTCTATATCGTCTTTTTAACATTTGTTACGTCCCTTTCTATTTACTGCTAGGATATGCTGAAATAATCTTTTTCTCAGAGTCTAAATACATCTTAATTTTCATTCCATTCTTACTTATACCTTCATAAAGGTTTCTTGAATCAGTGTCAAATATCCTTGTTTCATATGCCTCGTTAATAGCATCCACAACCTCCTGAGGGCTCATACTGTCAGGAAAGAAGGTTGAATACCCTTCATTTCCTTTTTTAGGAATTCCATTTACTTCAACTTTTGCTTCATAAACTCCAGCATCATTTAAGGCAGGACTTTTCGTACCTTCTATGATACTGCCAGAAGTCCCTTCTACCATATCATAATGATAGCCACCTGCTTGTCTTCTCCTTACATCACCTTCAAAAATGTGAATTAAAGACTTCTCAGTAAAGTTTTCTGTGTGTTGGAGATTTGCTAAGTCATCCATATTGTACATTTTGAATTTGGAAGCATTACGAGCTCGAAGTCTATCCAGTCGGGTGTTTTCTACATGTTTTGCTTTAGAAGCCAGATTGTCCAAGCTCTTTCCTAGACCTGTATCTCCCAGACTCTTACTCATTTTTTCAAACCGCATTATTTGACTACCAGTTGAAGTCTCTCGTACGACTACAGTCGGTACTTCCAAAGTAAACTGCTTGGCTCGCTCCAGTCCTTCTTGGGCAACCTTGCTTAGATTTAAGAGACCTTCATCCACTGTATTCTGTAAGTGACGGGCGAGTTGTTTTCGATAGGTCGGCAAGGAGTGGTAAATATTATCCCCCAGCCCCTTGGTCTTCTTCAAGAGCCCTTTAAAGGTATCGAAATTCTTAGCGCCTTGTTCGACGCCTTCCTTCACCGCTGTTTTGATACTAGTCTTAACCGCGGTGAGTCCTGCAGTC
>CAURRB010000080.1:0-5000 GCA_963527085.1 Streptococcus oralis | reverse complement strand
CTTGAAATCGTCCCTTCAACATCCATATCATCTACAATGGTTTGAACGTAGTTAGCTACTTCAGTTGCCACTTGTTCGATGTCATAACTTGGTTCTACTTTCAAGCCTAAATCTTCCAAAGATTGGCTTGTTGCTTCCTGCCTTTCAGTTTCTTTTTCTGGAGCAGATTCCACTTCCTCGGCAGTATCCTCTGGTTCCAAATCATTTAAAATTGAAATATGACCTGTTTCTTCCAAAATCGTGCTGGCATGTTTTTCATTTTTCAGGATTTCAGCCTTGACCTCTTCAGAAACACCTTGACCTTCTTCTTCAATCTTCTTAATCGCTTCAACTACATGCCCCAAATCAACAGTTGCTTCACTTACTGTTTTCACGGGTTCATTTTTTTCATTGACTTCTTTTGGAACCCCTTTAATGGCCTGCTGATTGGCTTTGATCACTGTCGTTTCACTAATGGCTTCGATATCAACTTGAGCCGGCTTCTTACCAAACAAGCCTAAGAATCCTTTTTTCTCTTTAGAAATGACCTTGATGTGGGCCTTCATTCTTGGGATGTCTAATTCTTTCAATCCTTTTTGGATTGCTTCTTCAACCGTTGAACCTGTAAATAATACCATTATCAGATTCCTCCTTATTTTTTCTTTTTCTGTGCTTTTTTCAAGGCTCTTCTCTTCTTGCCTTCTAAATCTTTTTCTGCTTGCGCCACTGCTTCTCTTTCAGCAATAATCTTGAAAGGATTGTTCAAGAAATAGGTTTGCAAAACTTGATAAGCATTGGATACCGCCCAGTACAAGGCGACTCCACTAGGCGCAGAGATGGCAAAGATAAAGATCAGTACCGGCATCCCGTACATCATCCCTGTCGTAGCTCCACTTTTTTCAGACAAAGCTTTATTCGATAACCAGCTACTCAAGAAGGTAAAGACTGCCGCCAAAATCGGAAGGACAAAACTTGTATCTACTCCTCCCAAATTAATCCATAAAAAGTGACCTGTTTTCAAAAAGTCTACTCGACTCAAGGCTTGAAAGAGCGCCAAGAGAACCGGCATTTGTATTAAAATCGGCCAGAGAGAGGATGAATGTTTGATTCCTAACTCTTTATAAACTTTGCGCATCTCCTGGTCTAGCTTGGTTCTACTTTCCATATCACGACCCGGATATTGCTCTCGCAAAGCCTTGATGCGCGGTTGAGCCTCTTGCATTTTTCTAGAGGCAACCATCTGTGTCTGAAAGACCGGCAATAAAATCGTCCGGATCAAGATTGTGAAGAGGATAATCCCCACTCCGATACTAATGTCAAAGGACAAAAAGCGGATAATTTCAGCAAAAAAATAGACGAATTTGCTCCAAAAGTCTGTTGAGTCTGCTGTTATATCGCTAGCTGCACCATTTGTTGCACAGGCTGTCATGATAACTAAGGACAAGCCCAGCAAACTAGTCAACTGTAGTTTCTTTTTCACTCCCATTTCCTTCCTGGTAAATCTTTGATAACTTTAATACGTGGAGTAGGTTTTTCTCCATCTCTGCATATTCCAAGGTTTCCACCCCTTTTCGGGCAATCACGACAAAATCAACATGCTCTACTAAACTCCCTTTTACACTTTGTAGAATGTGTCGGATTCGTCTCTTGATTTGATTTCTGGTAACTGCATTCCCCAGCTTTTTGCTGACGGACAGTCCTACTCGAAAATGGTTTTGCTGGTTTTCCAATTGGTAGACAACAAATTTTCGATTGGCAAAACTTGTTCCGTCCTTGAAAATCGCCTTAAAATCTTTCTCTCTTTTTACACGAAAGCTTTTCTTCAAAACTCAACTCCATCTATTAAATTACTACTATTATACCATATTTTTTGAAAAAGCCAATAACAGCAAGGTTTTAGACATTTTCTACATAAAAAAAGCTGGAAAATCTCTTTCCCAACTTCTTTTCACAATCTAATTTTACGTGTATTTACTTATTTTTTCAAGCGCTCAACATCGCGTGCAATCACCAATTCTTCATCTGTTGGAATAACCAAGACACGGATTTTCGCTGCGTCAGTTGAGATGTCTCCCGTTACGCCAAAGACGTTCTTTTCTGGATCCACATCACAACCAAACCAAGAGATACCTGAAATGACATCCTCACGAACCAAAGCTGCATTTTCACCAATCCCTGCTGTGAAGATAATCGCATCTGCTCCATTTAGGACTGCAAGGTACTGGCCGATATGTTTTTGGATACGATCAACATACATTTCATAAGCTAAAGTCGCATCATGGTCTCCTGCTTCCATAGCAGCAATCACATCACGCATATCGCTTGACTGACCAGAAACTCCCATGAGCCCTGATTCACGATTAAGAACGCGACTAATATCTTCAGGGGTATTGAAGTCCTCTGTATATTGCATGAGATACGGAATGATAGCTGGATCAATATCTCCTGTACGAGTACCCATCATCACACCGCCAAGTGGTGTGAATCCCATAGAAGTATCCACAGACTTCCCACCCTTAACAGCTGTGATAGAAGCCCCGTTACCAATATGGCAGGTAATCAATTTCAAATCTTCTAGAGGACGGCCCAAAAGTTTCGCTGCTTCTCCTGCGACAAACTGATGACTTGTCCCGTGGGCACCATATTTACGAACCTTGTTTTCTGTGTAGTATTTAGTTGGTAGAGGATAGCGATAAGCCTTCTCTGGCATGGTTGTGTGGAATGAGGTATCAAATACGACAACACTGGTAATATCTGGAAGCAATTCCTTAAATGCGCGGATTCCAGCTGCGTTAGCTGGATTGTGAAGAGGAGCCAAGAGTCCCAGTTCCTCAACTTTTTCTAACACATCTCCCTCAACAACTGTTGATTCCTTGAAATATTCACCACCTGCAACGACGCGGTGTCCGACACCTGTAATCTCATCGTACCCTTTAATGATGTCAAAACGAATCAAGTCATCCAATAAAATTTTAACGGCTTGTGTATGGTCTTCAATATCAAGAATTTGTTGCTCCGAACGACCGTCAAATTTTACTGTTGAAATTGAATCTTTCAATCCAATACGTTCAATCAAGCCTTTAGCCAAAACTTTTTCCTCAGGCATTTGATAAAGTTGCCATTTCAAGCTTGAGCTTCCTGCATTGATTGCAATTGTTTTTGTCATAAGATGATACCTCTTTTTAAGCGTTTTCATCTATTATAACAAAATCTCTTTTATATTTCAGTACCTTTGCTCCAATTTTGAAAATTTTCTTTAAAGGTCAACAAAACTGACGGATCCTGCAAGCTAGTAAGAGGGTAGACAAAGGGTTCTATTTCCTTGTCTCTTTTCTTCTGTAAAACAAAAATACTTTTAGCTTGGCTTGCAGTTGAGAAAATATCCTCTGGCAGAGCGATGATAGCAGCCAGACTCACTTCGTCTTTGAGCCACCCTTTTAATAAGTCACTTTGAGGGCTGGTCAATAAATCACTCGGAGCTAAAAAAATAGCATAGCCATCTGACTTAAGGTACTTGAGGCCTTGTTCCATCAGCAAATGATGGGCATAGGTATGCTCTTGACTAGAAGACACTTGATAGCGCGAAGCGATAGCATCGTCTGGGTAATAGCCAACAGGCAAGTCGCTGATGACCACGTCGCTTTCTTTAAGCATTTGCGGACGAACGGCATCGCCTTGGACAAAACCAGCCTGTAAACCAATCACATCTGCCATACTGGCTGCCAAATCAATCAGCAAGTCATCCACTTCGATTCCCAAGTAATCTACTTTTTTAGCAAGAGAAGTCAAGCAAGTCGCGCCCAGAAGCCCCATACCCGAACCTATTTCGAGGATGCTAATTTCCTCTTGATCCAGCAACTCTTCCACAATAAGTACCAAGAGGAGGGCAATGGTATCCGGTGTAAACTGGTGATTGGCCTGTAAAGGCTCCGTTTGTCCTGCCTTCATCAAGAGAAACTGGTAGGTCTTGAGCCACTCTTCCTTGCGAAGCGCTAAGCGCTTAAGGGCTTGATTGTTCTCCTTGACCTGCTCCAGCTCGGTCTCGCCATCTAGGTAGATACTATTTTGCTCTACCAAGGCGTCATAAAAGTTGGTCGCCAAATCACTTTGGATGACTTGGACATTCTCTAGTAAATACGTATAAGCTTGTTCAATTTTTTCAAAATCCATATTCCTATCTTATCAAATTTCCCTCCTTTTTTCCATCTGAAGAGAAAAAATCACTGCTTTAGTCAGCGAGTGATTTTTGGGCTACAGTTAAAAAGAGCTCTGCGTAATTTTCTAAGAAAAGACCTTCAGCACTATGAAGAATCTGACTGTCAATGCTCGAAAAACCAAACTGGTCGAGTTTGGTTTCCAGTTCAGGCAATTCAAAGCCATGATGGTTGGTATCTGTCTTGACAAAATCAGCAATGAGGACTTGTCCCTTCTCCCTAAGGTGATGGTGAAACATGGCAAGAGTTGCATCTAGATCAGGTATATGATGAAGAACTCGACTGACAACAATTATGTCAAATTTCTGCTCCAAGGGATTTGCCAGTAAATCCTGTTCCAAAAACTGGATATTCTTGATGTCTTGTTGCTCTGCTTTCAAACGGGCTTGATCCAGCATTTTCTCCGAGATGTCCACAAGGGTAACCGACTTGGCCTGCTGAGCCAGGGGCAAAGCTAATAGACCTGTTCCACCACCAAAGTCCAGTATTTCCTTGTCTAATAAAAGAGCAATCTGTTTTTCAACTACTTGACAAACCAAATTTGCAAGAAAGATATTTTTGGGCGAATCAAAGGTTTCTGCTTTGTGATTAAAATCGTGTTTCATGCTTTTAGTGTAACACAAAGAAGTTGAATTGACTAGGAATTATCTTTCTTTTCAGGCTTTTCTTCTGATTTTTTCTTCCCTGCTTGATTGCTTGAATCAGTCGCTACCTCTTCCTTTTTAGCTATTTTCTTTTCTTGGTTTTTCATCGGAGGAAAGAGAAATTCATAGTTGCCCTTATTCATACGAACACTTGTTGCAAAAC
>CAURRB010000079.1:0-5155 GCA_963527085.1 Streptococcus oralis | reverse complement strand
AGCTGAGTTCCTCTAGTTGTTTGAGAGCGACTGTTGATGGAGCTTGTGTCATTGGATCGGTTGCCTTATTGTTCTTAGGAAAGGCAATGACTTCACGGATATTTTCTTCTCCTGCTAAGAGCATCACAAAGCGGTCAAGCCCGATAGCCAAACCACCGTGTGGTGGGAAACCATAGTCCATGGCTTCAAGAAGGAAGCCAAACTGGTCATTTGCTTCTTCAGCTGAGAAACCAAGAGCCTTGAACATGCGTTCTTGAAGATCTTTTTGGTTGATACGAAGACTACCACCACCAAGCTCATAACCATTCAAGACGATATCGTAAGCAATGGCACGAACCTTAGCCAAATCACCTTCTAATTCGTGAGCTGTTTCTTCCTGTGGAAGGGTAAATGGATGGTGGGCGCTCATGTAGCGGCCTTCTTCTTCAGACCATTCAAACATTGGCCAATCAACCACCCAAAGGAAGTTGAATTTATCGTTATCAATCAAGTCAAACTCTTTGGCGATACGGCCACGAAGGGCGCCTAGTGTTGCATTGGCCACTTCAAGCGTATCCGCCACAAATAGAACCAAATCCTTATCTTCAAGACCAAGTGCTGCAGTCAAATCTGCTTGGATCCCAGTCAAGAACTTGGCAACTGGTCCATTTAATTCTCCATCAACTACCTTGACCCAAGCAAGACCTTTGGCTCCGTACTGTTTGGCTACTTCGGTCATCTTGTCGATGTCTTTACGTGAGTAGTTATCTGCAGCTCCTTTGACCACAATAGCTTTAACGGCAGGTGCTTCTGAGAAGACTTTGAAATCAACACCCTTGACTACTTCTGTCAAGTCCTGAAGCAACATGTCAAAACGGGTATCTGGCTTATCAGAACCATAAAGAGACATCGCGTCATCATACTTCATACGAGGAAATGGAAGCGTTACTTCGATGCCTTTGGTTTCTTTCATCACGCGCGCAATCAAGCCTTCTGTGATATCTTGGATTTCTTGCTCACTAAGGAATGACGTTTCCAAGTCGACCTGGGTAAACTCAGGCTGACGGTCTCCACGCAAGTCCTCATCACGGAAACATTTAACGATTTGGTAATACCGATCAAAACCAGCATTCATCAAGAGCTGTTTGGTAATCTGTGGACTTTGAGGAAGAGCGTAGAAATGCCCTTTGTTGACACGAGATGGAACCAAATAGTCACGCGCCCCTTCTGGTGTTGACTTAGAAAGGAATGGCGTCTCTACATCAATAAACTCCAACTCATCCAAGTAGTTACGGATAGAATGGGTCACCTTGGCACGAAGTTTGAGATTTTTCAACATCTCTGGACGACGAAGGTCAAGGTAACGGTAACGCAAACGTGTATCGTCATTTGCCTCAATGCCATCCTTAATCTCAAATGGTGTTGTTTTGGCTGTATTCAGCACTGTAAGAGCTGTCACGTTCAACTCAACTGCACCCGTTGGCAACTTATCATTGGCTTGCTCACGCGCAGCAACTTGTCCAGTCACCTCGATGACAAATTCGCTACGAAGACTTTCAGCTGTTGCCATAACCTCTGCAGAAACTTTTTCAGGGTTGATAACCAACTGCATGATCCCTTCACGGTCACGAAGGTCGATAAAGATCAAACCACCCAAGTCACGACGACGGCCAACCCATCCTTTCAAGGTCATTTCTTGTCCGATGTGTTCCTCACGAACACGACCAGCATACATACTACGTTTCATTGTTTCTCTCCTCTTTTATTCTGTTACTATTTTACCATAAAAGCGCAGGCTCTTCATGAAAATCAGCAGAAAAGTTTGATTGTCTTTAGGAATCAAAACGAACAGACAAAAAATCCGATGAAAACGTCATCGGATTCTCTGATTATGATTCTTAACCTTTTTTACGCTTTTCAGCAATCTCAGCTGCCTTTTTAGGTAGAACAATCTCCGTCGCATAAGCCGAAGCAAAACGCAAGACACCTGCAATAGGCGCAAAGACAACTGCTAGATAGTTGTAAAAGAAGTCGCCTTTAAAGGCATAGGCAAGCGCCCCGATAATAAAGAAGAGAACGACCGCCTGTATCACTGCTAATAAAATTACTCGTTTCATGTGACCTCCTGACTCTATTATAGCATGAGTATCATCAAAAAGCCGATTAAATTATTCAAAGCGTGGAGAGAAATGCTGTAAAGAAGACCTTTTCGGCTCACATAAGCCAGACCCAAACTCAATCCCAGACTAGCATAAACTAAAAACTGTTGCAAAGTCCCTGGAAAATGAATCAAGGCAAAGAGCACACTCGATACGAGGAGAAACAGAGCTGTCTGTTTGCTGTTATTTTGCTTAGGAAAGAGATAGCGCGCTAACATCCCTCTAAAGATGAGTTCTTCCGTCAGAGGAGCAAAGACCACCACCATAAAGAAACCAAAGACAGGCTGAGCCACTGTCAGTTGAGATACGATTTGTTGATTGATCGACGGATCATCCGGCAAAAAGAACTGGGCTGTAATCGCCACTAGCAAAACCAGAGTTGGCAACCAAATATAACGATTAAAAACCGTCGTCTGGATGCTAACCTTTTCTGTCTGATACCATCTGTAAACTCCATAAACATAGGCCCCTGACAGGGCGACATAAAGTGGTAAGACTCCAAAGATCGAAGCCCCTAGGTCAAGCGCTGATAAAGCCATACTCTGAACCAGACCATAGCCAAAGTAAAAGGATAGAATGGCTAGAAGAAACCAGCCAAGATTTTTAAGTAATTTCATATGGACCTCCTATTTGGAATGAAGACTTAGCATTGTTATTCGCATCATCTTGATAAAAATGTGGAATACAGTCGCAACTAAAAGAGTTAATCAGTGAATTCCTCTTGCAAAAATAGAAACGGTAGTAATGGTTTTATAAAGATATTTTTGAGCAAGCAAAAGCAATGTTAATCCTAGGAAAAAGAGGGTCAGGAATAAGATCCTGACCAGTTTTTCTACTATTAAAAGCCTAACTTTTCAAAGACTTCTGAAAAGTTTTGGCTGATTGTATCGAGCGTAACTTCCACTTCTTCTCGAGTTTGGTTGTTCTTGACCTTGACTTGTCCGCTTTCGACTTCGCTCTCTCCGAGAGTGATGAGGGTCTTAGCCGCAAAGACATCGGCTGACTTGAACTGAGCTTTGAGTTTACGGTTGAGGTAATCACGTTCTGCTTTGAATCCTTGTTGGCGAAGGGCTTGTACCAATTCCAAGGCCTTGACATTTGCCCCTTCTCCCAAGACAGCAATATAAACATCAAGGGCATTTTCGATAGGAAGGGCCACACCTTGCTTTTCAAGGATGAGAAGCAGGCGCTCTACACCAAGTCCAAAACCAAATCCAGCAGTTTCAGGACCACCAAAGTAAGCAACCAAACCATCGTAACGACCACCCGCACAGACGGTCAAATCATTGCCCTCAATCTCAGTGATAAACTCGAAAATGGTGTGGTTGTAGTAGTCCAGACCACGCACCATATTGGTATCGATGATGTAATCTACTCCAAGATTTTCCAACATCTGACGGACGGCATCAAAGTGAGCCTGGCTTTCTTCATCAAGGAAGTCCAAGATAGACGGCGCATTCTCCACTGCCACCTTGTCTTCTTTTTCCTTAGAGTCCAAGACACGAAGAGGATTTTCCTCCAAACGACGTTGGCTATCCTTAGACAAGGTCTCCTTAAGCGGTGTCAAATAGTCAATCAAGGCTTGGCGGTAGGCCGCACGGCTCTCAGGATTTCCAAGAGTGTTAAGATGCAATTTCACACCTTGGATGCCGATTTCTTTCAAGAAATGGGCTGCCATAGCGATGGTTTCCACATCGGTAGCTGGATTGCTAGAACCAAAACACTCAACACCAATCTGGTGGAACTGGCGCAAACGTCCTGCTTGCGGACGCTCATAACGGAACATTGGACCCATGTAATAGAACTTACTTGGCTTTTGCACTTCTGGGGCGAAAAGTTTATTTTCTACATAGGAACGGACAACGGGCGCAGTTCCTTCTGGACGAAGAGTGATATGGCGGTCACCCTTATCATAGAAATCGTACATTTCCTTGGTTACGATATCCGTTGTATCTCCGACAGAGCGACTGATGACCTCGTAATGCTCAAAAATAGGCGTGCGCACTTCTGCATAGTTGTAGCGCTTGAAAATTTCACGGGCAAAGCCCTCAACGTACTGCCATTTGGCAGATTCAGCAGGTAAAATATCCTGCGTTCCTTTTGGTTTTTGTAATTTCATAGGGAATCCTCTTTAAACTTAATAGTCTTATTTTACCATAAATAGAGGGATTAAAACAGTATGAATAAAATTAGGATTCAGATATCATTTTTGAGATTAATAACTGTCAAAAGAATAGCCAGGAAGGAAAGACCAACAAATAGCATCCAAGTCAACTGTATATTCCATACGGCAACAAGTGAAAAACAAGCTGTTCCCACAGGTATGGATAAGGTAAACAATAAACCTAAAAAATTACTGGTACGAGCTAGAACCTCTGGAGCTAGATTTTTCATGAGCATGGCACTAATCTTTGGTTGAACTTTACCAGACACATACAGAGTTAAAAAGAGAAATAGCAAACCAAGCACGACTTGATTGAATACGTTCGCCAGACCAATTAGAGTGAGCCCTACGGTAGCCCACATCATCAATCTAGGCAAGGACTGCTTCCCAAAATAATCATTGCCCGTAAGGCTACTGATGATGATTGCTAACAAAGCACCGACTTGACTGATAAATAACGCCTCTGTGTAAGAAAAATTCAAGAGAGAATGGCTCAAAAAGAAGATATTATAAATTCCACCCAAAGCGCCACCCAAGGCATTGATAAGCAAGACAGCAAAGAGCATAAAACCAAAGTTTTTCTGTCCACTTTTAAGAAAAACAAGGCGTAAATTTCGATAAATCGTTAGAAATTGGTCTTTGATAGGAAGCTTCTCATTTTTTAGTGATTCACCATCAGCAGATGACATTGACAGGCTCAATTTGCTTTTTCCTAAAAAGAGAATAGAGCCTGATACGAGGAAAAAGCAGGCATTGATTCCCGCAACGAGGGAAAAATTGTTGACCGATAGCCCTAAAAGCCAGACTCCGAAAGCTTGACCACCAATAGCTGAAATATAGGTGATAAACTGGG
>CAURRB010000078.1:0-5253 GCA_963527085.1 Streptococcus oralis | reverse complement strand
TTGTTTTCGCACGTGGTGCAAAAGCTGAAGAAGCAAAAGCTGCTGGTGCAGACTTTGTTGGTGAAGATGACCTTGTTGCTAAAATCAACGACGGTTGGTTGGACTTCGACGTAGTTATCGCTACACCTGACATGATGGCTCTTGTTGGACGTCTTGGACGTGTCCTTGGACCACGTAACTTGATGCCAAACCCTAAAACTGGTACTGTAACAATGGATGTTGCTAAAGCAGTTGAAGAGTCTAAAGGTGGTAAAATCACTTACCGTGCTGACCGTGCAGGTAACGTTCAAGCAATCATCGGTAAAGTATCATTTGAAGCTGAAAAATTGGTTGAAAACTTCAAAGCTTTCAACGAAACAATCCAAAAAGCAAAACCAGCTACAGCTAAAGGAACTTACGTAACAAACTTGACTATCACAACTACTCAAGGTGTTGGTATTAAAGTTGACGTAAACTCACTTTAATCAGTAGTTTATATCAGAGAACGAGTACGAAAGTGCTCGTTTTTTTAGGTACGACGGGCATTCCGTTCATCTGAGGTGTAAGTCCTCTGTGGCTACCATATACTAGTAAACCCAAAAGTGATTCCCAAGCCTGACTATTGTGAGTAGCTGATCGAACGGCATTAGGATAGACTGTTTAAGTCTGACGTTGGAAATGAGAATCGGCTGAGAAAGAGATAGAGAAATCTTGGCTATACGAATAGGCACGTGATAGTAAAGCGTATATAGCGGATAAGGAGGCCAGCAACTCTAAAGTACAAATATGTAGTTGTAACCTATATGCGTAAACTACGTGAGCAATTGAATTCGAACTAGAGAGGTGATTAATAGATTTATGCTATAGTCATGGTAGCTTGTATGCTTTTGATTCTAGTTTATCAAATAATAGATTAGAATTGTCAGATAATATAATTTTATGTTATAATGAAGAAAAAACAGAGGTGTTCAAATGTCAGAAGCAGGTCATAAGTTTTTAGCAAAACTGGGGAAAAAACGCTTACGTCCAGGTGGAAAACGTGCCACAGATTGGTTAATTGCGGAAGGAGGATTTTCAAAAGAAAAGAGAATACTAGAAGTTGCGTGCAATAGGGGAACTACAGCAATTGAGTTGGCACAGCGTTTTGGTTGTAAGATAACTGCTGTTGATATGGATGGACAAGCCTTAGAAGTGGCTAAAAAATCTGCTGAAACGGCAGGTGTTGGTCATTTGATCAGATTTGAAAGAGCAAATGCAATGAAACTTCCTTATGAAGATGCTAGTTTTGATATTGTTATAAATGAAGCTATGCTGACTATGCAAGCCGATCAAGCTAAGAAAAAATGTGTAATGGAATATCTAAGGGTTTTAAAACCTGAAGGTCTTCTTTTGACACATGATGTGCTTCTTAAGGAAGCTAAAGAGTCTGTCAGACAGGAATTGTCACAAGCAATTCATGTAAATGTAGGTCCTTTAACTCAAGATGCTTGGGAACAGGTGATGATAGAATCAGGTTATCGTGATGTGAAAGTATTGACTGGTGAAATGACATTAATGAAATTATCAGGTATGATTTATGACGAAGGTTGGCTAGGAACTTTGAAAATTTGCGTAAATGCTTGTAAAAAGGAGAATAGGAAGCAGTTTTTAACTATGTATAAAATGTTTGCTAAGAATAAACAGAAATTGGGCTTTATTGCTATGGCTAGTTATAAATCGTCAAATCGTTAGATAATTATTGAAGTTAACTTTTCCTTTTTTCTTTCTTAAAAAATATGCTATAATAGAGAGTAAAAAACTTTGAAAGAAAGAAAAAGATGAATTTAAAAGATTATATCGCAACGATTGAAAATTATCCTAAGGAAGGCATCACCTTCCGTGATATCAGCCCTTTGATGGCAGATGGAAATGCATATAGCTACGCTGTTCGTGAAATTGTTCAGTATGCAACCGATAAGAAAATCGACATGATCGTGGGACCCGAGGCTCGTGGATTTATTGTTGGCTGCCCAGTTGCTTTTGAGTTGGGAATTGGCTTTGCACCTGTTCGTAAACCAGGGAAATTGCCACGTGAAGTCATTTCTGCTGACTATGAGAAAGAGTACGGTATTGATACCTTGACCATGCATGCAGATGCGATCAAGCCAGGCCAACGTGTTCTCATCGTAGATGATCTTTTGGCAACAGGTGGAACTGTTAAGGCAACGATTGAGATGATTGAAAGACTTGGTGGAGTTGTAGCCGGTTGTGCTTTCTTGATTGAGTTGGATGAGCTTAAAGGCCGTGAAAAAATCGGAGATTACGATTACAAGGTACTTATGCATTATTAATGAAAAACAGTCCTTGGGGCTGTTTTCTCTTCATCTGCTATATAAATTAACTATAGCTAGTTAGAGAAAAACTATAATTGAAAACTATATCTTCATACAGTATAATAAAGGGAAGAAGTATTTGGAGGTTTTTACTTTCAAACAGACAACATCATTCCCGAAATAGAGAACTGTTAGGAGGGTATTATGCCGATTCGAATTGATAAAAAATTACCAGCTGTGGAGATTTTAAGGACAGAAAATATCTTTGTTATGGACGACCAACGGGCCGCTCATCAGGATATTCGCCCCTTGAAGATTTTGATTTTAAATCTCATGCCTCAAAAAATGGTAACAGAAACGCAACTCTTACGGCATTTGGCTAATACCCCTTTGCAACTAGATATTGATTTCTTATATATGGAAACACATCGTTCCAAGACAACTCGTTCCGAACATATGGAAACCTTCTATAAGACCTTCCCAGAGGTCAAGGATGACTTTTTTGATGGACTGATTATCACAGGAGCACCAGTAGAGCATTTACCTTTTGAGGACGTGGACTACTGGGAGGAATTCAAACAGGTCATCGAATGGTCCAAGACGCATGTTTTTTCAACACTCCATATCTGTTGGGGAGCTCAAGCAGGTCTTTATGTTCGCTATGGCGTTGAAAAGCACCAGATGGATCGGAAACTATCAGGCATTTATCCACAGGACACCTTGAAAGAGGGCCATCTTCTCTTTCGTGGCTTTGATGATCGCTATGTAGCTCCTCATTCTCGTCATACTGAGGTTTTAAAAGAAGAGATCTTAAACAAGACCAATCTTGAGATTCTATCAGAAGGTCCTGAGGTTGGGGTTTCTATCTTAGCTAGTCGAGATTTGCGTGAGATTTATAGTTTTGGTCATTTGGAGTATGATCGTGACACTTTGGCAAGAGAGTATTTTCGTGATTATGAGGCGGGACTCGATCCTCATATCCCAGAGAACTACTTTAAAAATGATGATGTAAATGAGATGCCCTGTCTTTGTTGGTCTTCATCAGCTGCCCTCTTTTTCAGCAATTGGGTAAACTATGCAGTTTATCAAGAAACCCCTTTTGACTGGAGAAAGGTAGAGGATGATGCGGCTGCATTTGGATATCTATAAGAGGAATTATGACATATTTTGACGCTTTTAAATCAGGGAACTTGGTTTTGCCAAGTGCCCTGCTCTTGCATTTTAAGGAACTCTTTCCTTCCAGCGAAGATTTTCTCGTCTGGCAATTTTTCTATTTACAAAATACCACAGCCCTAGGAGATGTTTCACCTAGTCAGATTGCTGAAATCATTGGGAAAGAGGTTGCAGATGTCAACCAATCTATTTCGAATTTGACAGAAAATGGTTTGCTACAATATCGGACCATTGAACTAAATGGGGAAATTGAGCTGATCTTTGATGCTAGTTTGGCTTTTGAACGCTTAGATAGCTTACTAGATAGCCAAACTCCAGCTACAACTGCCCCAAACCCGCAGAATCAATTGAAGGATCTGGTTGAAACTTTTCAGCAGGAATTGGGACGCTTATTAACACCATTTGAAATCGAAGATCTTTCTAAGACGGTCAAAGAAGACGGAGTTAAGGCGGATTTGATTAAGGAAGCTCTCCGAGAGGCCGTCCTCAATGGCAAGCCAAACTGGAAATATATTCAGGCAATCTTACGAAACTGGCGCCATGAAGGCATTCAATCTGTTGCCCAAGTAGAAGCCAAACGAGCAGAGCGAGAAGCGAACAATCCCAAACAAGTTCAGGCTTCGGCTGATTTCCTCGATGCCATGAATTTGTGGCAAGATTAGTCGCTTGAAAAATCTTGAAAATTAGAGTAAGGTTTGCAAGCTCCTTATAAATATGATAGAATAATAGTGAATAAAATGAAAAAAGAGGTATGTGAAATGTCACGTAAACCATTTATCGCTGGTAACTGGAAAATGAACAAAAATCCAGAAGAAGCAAAAGCATTTGTTGAAGCAGTTGCATCAAAACTTCCTTCATCAGATCTTGTTGAAGCAGGTATCGCAGCTCCTGCTCTTGATTTGACAACGGTTCTTGCAGCTGCAAAAGGTTCAAACCTTAAAGTTGCTGCTCAAAACTGCTACTTTGAAAATGCAGGTGCTTTCACTGGTGAAACTAGCCCACAAGTTTTGAAAGAAATCGGTACTGACTACGTTGTTATCGGTCACTCAGAGCGTCGTGACTACTTCCATGAAACTGACGAAGATATCAACAAAAAAGCAAAAGCAATCTTTGCAAACGGTATGCTTCCAATCATCTGTTGTGGTGAGTCACTTGAAACTTACGAAGCTGGTAAAGCTGCTGAATTCGTAGGTGCTCAAGTATCTGCTGCATTGGCTGGATTGACAGCTGAACAAGTTGCTGCATCAGTTATCGCTTATGAGCCAATCTGGGCTATCGGTACTGGTAAATCAGCTTCACAAGACGATGCACAAAAAATGTGTAAAGTTGTTCGTGACGTTGTAGCTGCTGACTTTGGTCAAGAAGTTGCGGACAAAGTTCGTGTTCAATACGGTGGTTCTGTTAAACCTGAAAACGTTGCTTCATACATGGCTTGCCCAGACGTTGACGGTGCCCTTGTTGGTGGTGCGTCACTTGAAGCTGAAAGCTTCTTGGCATTGCTTGATTTTGTAAAATAATCTCAGTTATTCCAGACAGTCTTCTAAGACTGTCTTTTTTTTAAAAAAATTCTGTATATTTTTCTTAAATTATCAGTCTATTGCAACTTTTCTCAGATAGTACATTTTCCTTGATATCATTTTCTGGTAGTAGTATACTTGTATTATAGCTACTGTGAAGTAGTTATAAAAAAATGAAAAGAGGTAAGAAATATGGTTGAATTGAAAAAAGAAGCAGTAAAAGACGTAACAACATTATCTAAAACAGCGCCAGTAGCATTGGCAAAAACAAA
>CAURRB010000077.1:0-5301 GCA_963527085.1 Streptococcus oralis | reverse complement strand
TTGATTGACAATGCTTATCGAGATGGACAGGTTTGTCAGTACATCTAAGATTTTCTAAGAGGAAAGAGAATGTTTCAGTTTTTTAAGAAAAAAACGGCTAAAGAAGAGAAAAAAATGAGTCTCTCTGACTATAAGAAAGAGTATTTGAGAGAGAAAACGACAGAGTCGATTGAAGCCTTGTTCAAGGAATTGAAACGAGCTAAAGTCTGGGTCCCCTTCAATGCATCTCTGATGGATGGGGGTGACGGACAAGAAGGTGCTCGCCTAAAACCGGATATTCTGCGAAAGGGAGACGACTACTTTTATCCTTGCTTCATAGAAATTCAGGACATTCCCAAGGACTATTATGACCGATTTTCTTGGTTGCAATTGCCTCTTACGGACTGTTTATTTGCTGCGGAAGAGATAGGGGAGTTTCCGGTGAGAGGGATTGTTTTAGATGCTTTCGCTGACTCGGTTGAGATTGACAAAGGAGCTTTTGAAGCGATTCGCCAATCATAGTACATTTAGATTGACAAATTTTCTCAATTTGCTACAATAATAAAAGCAATAGAAATGATGGTCAAAGCTCATGGATGTTGCAGGCTTTTTTGTCCTGCACTTCTTACGAGTTTTGACTGTTTTTGTGTCGTTTAAGGGAAAGGATAAAAATGACTCAACAAGACTTTCGGACAAAAGTAGGAAATACGGTTTTTGGTGTTCGGGCGACAGCCTTGATTCTTCAAAATCGCAAACTCCTAGTTACCAAAGATGAGGGCAAGTATTACACTATCGGCGGTGCCATCCAAGTCAATGAAAGAACGGAAGATGCGGTAGTCCGCGAAGTGAAGGAAGAACTGGGTGTCAGAGCTCAAGCTGGGCAGCTAGCTTTCGCGGTTGAAAATCGTTTTGAACAAGACGGTGTTTCCTATCACAACATCGAATTTCATTATCTAGTTGATCTACTGGAGGATGCCCCATTGATCATGCAGGAAGATGAAAAAAAGCAGCCCTGTGAGTGGATTGATTTGGATAAACTCCAGAATATCCAGCTAGTTCCAGCCTTCTTAAAAACAGCCCTGCCGGATTGGGACGGGCAACTAAGACACATTCATCTTGAAGAATAGGAGAGAAAATGACTTATAATTTTACGGAAGAATACGATATTATTGTAATCGGTGCGGGACACGCTGGGGTTGAGGCTTCCTTGGCTGCAAGCCGTATGGGTTGTAAGGTCTTGCTTGCGACTATCAACATTGAAATGCTGGCTTTCATGCCATGTAATCCCTCTATCGGAGGTTCTGCCAAGGGGATTGTCGTGCGTGAAGTCGATGCCCTCGGTGGCGAGATGGCCAAGACCATTGACAAGACTTACATCCAGATGAAGATGCTCAACACAGGGAAGGGGCCAGCTGTCCGTGCCCTTCGTGCGCAGGCTGACAAGGAGCTTTACTCTAAGGAAATGCGCAAGACAGTTGAAAATCAAGAAAATCTGACCCTTCGTCAAACCATGATTGATGAGATTTTGGTGGAAGATGGCAAGGTTGTCGGTGTTCGTACAGCGACCCATCAAGAGTATGCTGCCAAGGCTGTTATCGTGACGACAGGGACTGCACTCCGCGGAGAAATCATCATTGGAGATCTAAAGTACTCATCAGGTCCTAACCACAGTCTAGCTTCGATCAACCTAGCTGATAATCTCAAGGAATTGGGACTCGAAATCGGTCGTTTCAAGACAGGGACTCCTCCACGTGTCAAGGCTTCCTCTATCAATTACGACGTGACAGAGATTCAGCCAGGGGACGAAGCGCCAAACCACTTCTCATACACTTCACGTGATGAGGACTATGTCAAGGACCAGGTACCATGCTGGTTGACCTATACCAATGGAACCAGTCATGAGATTATCCAAAACAACCTCCATCGTGCGCCTATGTTTACAGGTGTGGTCAAGGGAGTGGGGCCTCGTTACTGTCCATCGATTGAGGACAAGATTGTGCGCTTTGCGGATAAGGAACGTCACCAACTCTTCCTTGAGCCAGAAGGACGCAATACAGAGGAAGTCTATGTCCAAGGACTTTCAACCAGTCTGCCTGAGGATGTGCAGCGCGAGCTAGTTCATTCCATCAAAGGTTTGGAAAATGCTGAGATGATGCGAACAGGTTATGCCATTGAGTACGACATGGTCTTGCCACACCAGTTGCGTGCAACACTTGAAACCAAGAAAATCTCAGGACTTTTCACAGCTGGTCAGACAAATGGTACATCTGGTTACGAAGAGGCAGCAGGCCAAGGGATTATCGCAGGTATCAATGCGGCTCTGAAAATCCAAGGCAAACATGAGCTAATCTTGAAACGGAGCGATGGCTATATAGGGGTGATGATTGATGACTTGGTGACCAAGGGAACCATTGAACCTTACCGTCTCTTGACCAGTCGAGCTGAATACCGTCTCATCCTCCGTCATGACAATGCCGATATGCGTTTGACCGAGATGGGACGCGAGATTGGGCTTGTGGATGATGAACGCTGGGCTCGTTTTGAAATCAAGAAAAATCAATTTGACAATGAGATGAAGCGCCTAGACAGTATCAAACTCAAGCCAGTCAAGGAAACCAATGCTAAGGTTGAGGAGATGGGCTTCAAACCGTTGACAGATGCAGTGACAGCCAAGGAATTCCTTCGCCGTCCAGAAGTTTCTTACCAAGATGTGGTGGCCTTCATCGGACCAGCAGCAGAGGACTTGGATGACAAGATTATCGAATTGATTGAAACAGAAATCAAGTACGAAGGCTATATTTCCAAAGCCATGGATCAGGTTGCCAAGATGAAACGCATGGAAGAAAAACGCATTCCAGCCAATATTGACTGGGATGACATTGATTCTATCGCAACCGAAGCCCGTCAGAAGTTCAAACTCATCAATCCAGAAACCATCGGCCAAGCCAGCCGTATTTCGGGAGTAAACCCAGCAGATATTTCTATTTTGATGGTGTATCTGGAAGGTAAAAATCGTAGTATTTCTAAAAATCAAGAAAAGAAAGCATAGAGAAAAACAGCTCCGAAGATGGGGCTGTTTTTTGACTTGTATTCAATGAAAAACAAAGAGTATTATTCTTCGTCTGGCGTGAGGATCATCGGGATGATAATCGGTTCACGTTCTGTATTTTCATAGAGGAAAGGACGAATAGCGTTGACGATGGCACCATTGACAGATTGCACGCTAGCATCTTTGTTCTTCAGTGCGATACGAATAGCATTGAAGAGGATGCGCTGGCTTTGGCGAATCAAGTCTCCAGATTCTCTCATGTAGACAAAGCCTCGGCTGAGGATATCAGGCCCAGACAATATCATTTTAGACTTGAAGTCAACAGTTGCGACTGCTAGAACGACACCATCTTCAGATAGATCTCTACGGTCTTTGAGGACAGCAGCGCCGATTTCACCGATACGATTTCCATCGACATAGATGTCTTGGGCGTTGAAATGACCTGCGATACGAGCTGAGTCAGCAGTAAGGGCAAGCACATCACCATTGCTCATGATAAAGATATTGTCCTTCTCGACACCCGTATCCACCGCTAGTCCAGCATGGACTTTCTGCATGCGGTATTCACCGTGAACAGGCATGAAGTATTTGGGCTTGATGAGGCGGAGCATGAGTTTTTGCTCTTGTTGACCACCGTGTCCAGAGGTGTGGATATTGTTGATTTTACCGTGGATAACTTCAACACCAGCTTCTGAAATGATGTTAATCAGCTTGTTGACGCTAGTAGTGTTTCCAGGGATTGGGCTAGAAGAGAAGATAACAGTATCGCCGGGTTGGAGTTGCACCTGACGGTGGGTTCCGTTAGCGATACGAGAGAGGGCCGCCATCGGCTCCCCTTGACTACCTGTACAGAGGATAAGAACCTCGCCTGCAGGGTAGTCTTTGATTTCATTTGGCTCGATAAAGGTTCCCTTAGGAGCTTTGATGTAGCCAAGCTCGATACCGTTGACAATGGCCTTTTCCATCGAACGTCCAAAGACCGCAATCTTGCGTCCAGTCTTAACAGCGGCATCCGTTGCTTGCTGGAGACGGAAGATATTTGAGGCAAAGGATGCAAAGATGATACGTCCTTCAATGCCTTGGATAATCTTCATGATGGACTGACCAACGACTTTTTCAGAGTTGGTAAAGGTTGGCACTTCTGCATTTGTCGAGTCAGACAGGAGGCAGAGTACGCCTTCTTCACCAAGGGCTGCCATCCGGTGCAAGTCCGCAGGTTCCCCAACTGGAGTAAAGTCAAACTTAAAGTCACCTGTACAGACGATTTTCCCTTGAGGAGTATGAATGACAATCCCCAAAGGCTCTGGAATAGAGTGAGTCGTTCTAAAGAAAGTTGCCTTGAGATTTTTAAAGGTCAACTCAGTATTGTGGTTGATTTCGTAAAGTTTGGCGTTGCGCAAGAGGCCGTGTTCTTCGAGTTTTCCACGGATTAAAGCCAAGGCAAGTGGTCCAGCGTAGATAGGGACATTTGCTTGCTTGAGCAGGAATGGAATCCCACCGATGTGGTCCTCGTGTCCGTGTGTAATCAAAACAGCCTTGACGCGGTCGATATTGTCCACGATGTAAGAGTAATCAGGAATGACGTAGTCGATACCCAGCAAGTCATCTTCTGGGAATTTAATCCCAGCATCGACGATGATAATCTCGTCTTGGTATTCAATTCCGTATGTGTTTTTCCCGATTTCTCCCAGACCACCGATGGCAAAAACGCCGACTTCTTCAGGTTTAAGAGTGTAGGCCATATTAGAACTCCGTAATCTCGAAGGCGCCAGTTTCTTTTTCGTAATCTAGCAATTTGTCAGACAAGAGTTCGATAAACTCGATATTGTACTCTGGGCGATTTTCTTCGACAAGTTGGCGAGCAGCGATACGGCCCTCAAGTTCTGAGCTGGCATCGATGTCTAGGTAAAGTGAGCGTGTTGTTTCACGACGTGGGCTACGTTCTTTTGTTTCTTGATAAAAAACTTTGTAAATCATTACATTTCCTTTCGTATTTTCATGATTAACCTGCAGAAAACAACAGCTGATTAGCTGTTTTCTTTTATTTAATTCTGAGTAGTGGATTAATCCTGATTCGTTACAATTATAATAATTATACCATAAAATAGGGGAATAGTAAAAGGTGGAGATAAGAAAATGTAAGAGTGATTTAGTCTAAAAGTATTCGGATTCCATATTTTTGAAATGCCTGTTCTGGATATTTTTAATCTTATGAGAGATAGCCGTGCTTGCGGTACCAATCTACCACGTCAGCTAAGCTTTCTTCGAGAGGG
>CAURRB010000076.1:0-5311 GCA_963527085.1 Streptococcus oralis | reverse complement strand
CAGCGCTCTTCATGAATTTAGATGACATAGTGTATTCCTCCTAAAGAATAACAAAAATAATTTAATGAGAAAACGCAAACGTTTTCTTTTACGAACTTAGTATAGCACAAATAGAAAACGGTTGCAAGCTTTTTTAGCAAAAATTTTTAAAAAATTTTAAGGTTTCAAACATTTATTAAAGCCATTATATAGGAAAGAACTTAAAATGTTTGTTTTTTTGAATTGAAAATATATTAGGAAAACGATTGCGTAAATTCGGTTCGCTTTTTCAGAAAATAGAGCAGATATTGGGAATGAATTATCTTAAATCAGAAAATCTTTAAAATTTTTTCGCTTATTTCATAAAATATCAGTGGCAACAAGTTTTGTTTGATTAAAATAATTCAAAAAAATTTTTTAAAAACGCTTGCATTTGTTTTTGAAATGCGTTATACTTAAATTAACGCAAACGTTTGCGCCTTAATTGCGCAACGTTTTATAACAAACACATGAGGTGCTATTATGAAAAAACGTCAAAGTGGTGTGTTGATGCACATCTCTTCTCTGCCAGGAGCATACGGGATTGGATCATTTGGCCAGACTGCCTATGATTTCGTTGATTTCTTGGTTCGTACGAAGCAACGTTACTGGCAAATCCTCCCTCTTGGGACAACAAGCTATGGAGATTCTCCATACCAATCATTCTCAGCCTTTGCTGGAAATACGCATTTTATCGACCTTGATATCTTGGTAGAGCAAGGCTTGTTCGAAGCCAGTGATCTTAAAGGTGTTGACTTTGGTAGCGATGCATCTGAAGTTGACTATGCGAAGATTTATTATGCACGTCGTCCGCTTTTAGAAAAAGCAGTCAAACGCTTCTTGGAAGTGGGTGATGTCAAAGATTTTGAGAAGTTTGCTAAAGACAACCAATCATGGCTCGAACTCTTCGCAGAATATATGGCTATCAAAGAGCATTTTGACAATCTTGCTTGGACAGAATGGCCAGATGCAGATGCTCGTGCTCGTAAAGCTTCAGCACTTGAAAGCTACCGTGAGAAATTGGCAGACAAGTTGGTTTACCACCGTGTGACTCAATACTTCTTCTTCCAACAATGGTTGAAATTGAAAGCCTACGCTAACGATAACCATATCGAGATTGTTGGAGATATGCCAATCTATGTTGCGGAAGATTCAAGCGACATGTGGGCAAATCCACATCTCTTCAAGACAGATGCCAATGGTAAAGCAACTTGCATCGCAGGATGCCCACCAGATGAGTTTTCTGCAACTGGTCAGCTTTGGGGGAACCCAATCTATGACTGGGAAGCAATGGACAAAGACGGTTACAAATGGTGGGTTGAACGCTTGCGCGAAAGCTTCAAAATCTACGATATCGTTCGTATCGACCACTTCCGTGGTTTCGAATCTTACTGGGAAATTCCTGCTGGTTCCGATACAGCAGCACCTGGTAAATGGGTGAAAGGTCCAGGCTACAAACTCTTCGCAGCCGTTAAGGAAGAGCTTGGTGAGCTAAACATCATCGCAGAAGACCTTGGCTTCATGACAGATGAGGTTATCGAGTTGCGCGAACGTACTGGCTTCCCAGGGATGAAGATTCTTCAATTTGCCTTCAATCCAGAAGACGAAAGTATCGATAGCCCACACTTGGCACCTGCTAACTCTGTTATGTACACAGGAACACACGATAACAATACGGTCCTTGGTTGGTACCGTAATGAGATCGACGATCCAACTCGTGAATACATGGCTCGTTACACGAACCGTAAAGAGTACGAAACAGTGCCACACGCAATGCTTCGCACAGTATTTTCATCAGTTAGCTTCATGGCTATTGCAACCATGCAAGACTTGCTAGAACTAGATGAGTCAGCTCGTATGAACTTCCCATCTACTCTTGGCGGAAACTGGTCATGGCGTATGACAGCAGATCAATTGACACCAGCTGTTGAAGAAACTTTGCTTGACTTGACTACAATTTATCGCCGAATCAATGAAAATTTGGTAGAATTAAAGAAATAAGACATTATCAGGAGACACATAAACATGTTACCATTAAACGAATTTGTACAAAAACGTTACAATAAAACCATTGCAGAATGTAGCAATGAAGAGCTTTACCTTGCTCTTCTTAACTACAGCAAGCTTGCAAGCAGCCAAAAACCAGTCAACACTGGTAAGAAAAAAGTTTACTACATCTCAGCTGAGTTCTTGATCGGTAAACTCTTGTCAAACAACTTGATTAACCTCGGTCTTTACGATGATGTGAAAAAAGAACTTGCAGCTGCAGGTAAAGAGTTGATCGAAATCGAAGAAGTAGAATTGGAACCATCACTTGGTAACGGTGGTTTGGGACGTTTGGCAGCCTGCTTTATCGACTCAATCGCTACACTTGGTTTGAATGGTGATGGTGTTGGTTTGAACTACCACTTCGGTCTTTTCCAACAAGTTCTTAAAAACAACCAACAAGAAACAATTCCTAACGCTTGGTTGACAGAGCAAAACTGGTTGGTTCGCTCAAGCCGTAGCTACCAAGTGCCATTTGCACACTTCACATTGACATCAACTCTTTACGATATCGATGTACCTGGTTACAAGACAGACACTAAGAACCGCTTGCGTTTGTTTGACTTGGATTCAGTTGATTCTTCAATCATTAAAGATGGTATCAACTTTGACAAGACAGATATCGCTCGCAACTTGACTCTCTTCCTTTACCCAGACGATAGCGACAAGCAAGGTGAATTGCTCCGTATCTTCCAACAATACTTCATGGTTTCAAACGGTGCGCAATTGATCATCGACGAAGCAATCGAAAAAGGAAGCAACTTGCATGACCTTGCGGACTATGCAGTTGTACAAATCAACGATACTCACCCATCAATGGTGATTCCTGAATTGATCCGTCTCTTGACTGCGCGAGGTATCGAGCTTGACGAAGCAATCTCAATCGTACGTAGCATGACTGCCTACACTAACCACACAATCCTTGCTGAAGCCCTTGAAAAATGGCCTCTTGAATTCTTGGAAGAAGTGGTTCCTCACTTGGTACCAATCATCGAAGAATTGGACCGTCGTGTGAAAGCAGAAGTGAAAGATCCAGCTGTTCAAATCATCGATGAGAGCGGACGTGTTCACATGGCTCACATGGATATCCACTACGGATACAGTGTTAACGGGGTAGCAGCACTCCACACTGAAATCTTGAAGAATTCAGAGTTGAAAGCTTTCTACGACATCTACCCAGAAAAATTCAACAACAAAACAAACGGTATCACATTCCGTCGTTGGCTCATGCATGCTAATCCAAGCTTGTCTCACTACTTGGATGAGATTCTTGGACATGGTTGGCACCATGAAGCAGATGAGCTTGAAAAACTCTTGTCATACGAAGACAAGGCTGCTGTCAAAGAAAAATTGGAAAGCATCAAGGCTCACAACAAACGTAAATTGGCTCGTCACTTGAAAGAACACCAAGGTGTGGAAATCAATACAAACTCTATCTTTGATATCCAGATCAAACGTCTTCACGAGTACAAACGCCAACAAATGAACGCTTTGTATGTTATCCACAAATACCTTGATATCAAGGCTGGTAACATCCCTGCTCGCCCAATCACAGTATTCTTTGGTGGTAAAGCAGCTCCTGCCTACACAATCGCTCAAGACATCATTCACTTGATCCTCTGCTTGTCAGAAGTGATTGCTAACGACCCAGCAGTAGCTCCACACTTGCAAGTCGTAATGGTTGAAAACTACAACGTTACTGCAGCAAGCTTCCTTATCCCAGCATGTGACATCTCAGAACAAATCTCACTTGCTTCTAAAGAAGCTTCAGGTACTGGTAACATGAAATTCATGTTGAACGGAGCTTTGACTCTTGGTACTATGGACGGTGCTAACGTGGAAATCGCTGAGTTGGTTGGCGACGAAAACATCTACATCTTTGGTGAAGATTCAGAAACTGTTATCGACCTTTACGCAAAAGCAGCTTACAAATCAAGCGAATTCTACGCTCGTGAAGCTATCAAACCATTGGTTGACTTCATCGTGAGCGACGCTGTTCTTGCAGTAGGTAAGAAAGAACGCTTGGAACGTCTTTACAACGAATTGATCAACAAAGACTGGTTCATGACTCTCCTTGACTTGGAAGACTACATCAAAGTCAAAGAGCAAATGCTTGCTGACTACGAAGACCGTGACGCATGGTTGGATAAAGTCATCGTTAACATTTCTAAAGCAGGATTCTTCTCATCTGACCGTACAATCGCTCAGTACAACGAAGATATCTGGCATTTGAACTAATAATTACATAATTTAAACCCGTACCTTGAAGGTGCGGGTTTTTGTCTTATCTGAAAGATTTGTTTACCGTACTTTCCCAACTAGAATCTCTGCTTCAATGGTAATCTCTGTCAGTTGGCTCCAGTCAATCTTGGTATGGTCAACGTGAAAGAGTAAGGGCGTCATGGCAAGCAGGGCTTGGCGTTGCTCAGCCGAGATAGGTTTTGTTAAGGAAGCAATCTGACTAGATTGGATGCTGAAATGTTCCTGGAAATGTTCTTTGATATCTTGGTTGGAATAATCCTTCTTTGTCAGCTGGTCCTGCACCATTTGACGGATTTCTTTGAGGTGATTTTCAGTTGGGATGACCTTGATCAAAATACCGTCTTTGGATAAAACGCGACGGAATTCCCCATAGTTGGCAGGCGAGAAGATATCAAGCAGGATATCCATGCTGGCGTCTTTTATAGGAAGACGAGCCAGGTCGCCGACAAACCAGTTGACCGCCCAGTTTGGTTCGCTCTTGGCAGCGATTTGAACGGAATCTTTTGAAATATCAAAGGCGTAAAAGGTTTTGTCAGAGTGACTTTCTTGGAGTTTACGAGAGTAGAAACCTTCGCCACAACCGATATCCAAGACTGTTTTTGCGGATGGATTAGTTGTTAGTAAGTCCGAGATACCTTCTAAAATAGCCTGATAAAAACCAGCTTCAAGAATTTGCTGGCGGTTTTGGAAGTTTTCCTTGTCGTAGTTGGCAGATTGCTTGATTTGCGGAGCCAAGTTGACATAGCCGAATTTTGCCAGATCAAAAGAATGGCGGTTGCTACACTTGAGGCTAGACTCTACCAAGGCCAGATTTTCTTGGCAGATAGGGCAGGAAAAGGCAGTCGCAGAAGCAAAACGCTGAAGTTTGGGTTTGAGGTTTGTATTCATAGTTTAAGTGTATCAAAAGAGGCAAATGAAAGCAACTTTAGAAATAAGTAGATGGGAGATTCAGTAGAAATAAAACTAATTCTCCAATTTATAGAAT
>CAURRB010000075.1:0-5332 GCA_963527085.1 Streptococcus oralis | reverse complement strand
CAACCTTGCGATTTGAAAATATGCTCTTTTTAGGTGTGATTGCTATCAATACAGCTATCGGGATTTTCCAAGAAGTGCGTTCAAAAAATGCTTTAGAAAAACTAAGTTTGCTTGGTAAAAGTAAGTACAAAGTCAATCGAGATGGTCAAACGATTGAGATTGATCCGGAGGACATCGTTCTAGGGGAGTATCTGCATCTCAATCTGGGTGATCAGGTGCCTGTCGATGCAGAAGTCCTTGAAGGGAATATTGAAGTGGATGAGTCCTTGCTGACTGGTGAGAGTGATTCGGTCTTTAAAACGATTGGTGACCAGCTGATGAGCGGAAGCAATGTCATTAGCGGATCCTGCCTTGTCACGGCGACGGCGGTCGGACCCGATAGTTATATCAACAAACTCGCAAAATCCAGCAAGGAATTCAAAAAATATCCTTCTCAACTGCGCGATTACATGGATAAGATTTTAAAAATCGTCTCCATCTTGCTGGTGCCAGTTGCCATTCTGCTTTATGTCAGAGGTTTTAGTCTAGGACGGTCTTATGTTGAAATTGTTTTGGGAAGTTCAGGTGCCTTGGTCGGCATGATTCCAGAGGGCTTGATTCTCCTGGTCAGTGTATCCCTTGCGGTAGCGGCCATGAAGCTGGCTAAAAAGAAGGTTCTGGTGCAGGAGCTATACTGTGTGGAGACCTTGGCGCGAGTAGATGTTCTCTGTTTTGATAAAACGGGGACGATCACGACTGGTAATATGAAGGTCCAAGAAATGGATGCTAAAGTAGCAGAGAAACTATCTTCTTATCTGGCTTATTTCGAGGATGAAAATGCGACGTCGCGCGCTCTGAAGACCCACTTAACGTGTGAGAAAAAATGGGAAGTTCAAGAAGTTGGTGCCTTTTCAAGTAAAAACAAGTATTCCTTTGTCCAAGTAAAAGACGGTGGAACATACTTTTTCGGTGCTTATGAGTTTCTCGACTTTACCCAGCCGATGAATGCCTACTATGAAGATCTCAAACAGCAAGGTTTTCGAATCTTGACACTCGCTCATAGCAAGGACCAAATCACGAGTCCAGCAAATATGGAACTACTAGGCCACATCGTTCTGTCAGATGAAATCAAGGATAATACCAAGGAAACCTTTGACTATTTCGAATCTCAAGGTGTTGAAGTGAAGATTATCAGTGGTGATAATCATGTGGCTGTATATGGGGTTGCTCGTAAGGCAGGATTTAAAGAATCAGCCCGTGTGATTGATATGACCAAGGTTAGTGACGAGGACTTTGAGAGAGTGGTCTTGGAACACGATATCTTTGGTCGGGTAACACCTGAACAGAAGCAAAAGATGGTGACTATTTTGCAAAAGGCTGGTAAAACAGTTGCCATGAGTGGCGATGGAGTTAACGATGTTCTGGCACTCAAGAAAGCAGATATCAGTTTTGCTATGAAGGGAGCAACGAGTGCAGCCAAAAGTGTATCCAATATTGTTTTTTTGACCGATGATTTTGCGGTATTTTATGATATCTTGATGGAAGGTCGCCGGGTCATCAATAACATCCAAAAGGTAGCCTCTCTTTTTCTAACAAAGACCTTCTTCTCCATCGTTTTTGCCATTTTGAGTGTGGTATTTGGTTTGGAATTTGCCTTTATCCCCATTCAGTTTACAATCATTTCAGCCATTACGATTGGGATTCCATCCTTCTTCCTAACTTTTGAGTCCAATAAAGAAAAGGTTAGTACACATTTTATGCGAGATATTTTGACCAATGCTGCGATTGGTGGTGGCATTCTGGTTGCTAGTGTTCTTTTGACCAACTTCTTTATCACTGTCCCAGGTCAGGTCAAATTTATTTGCTTCCTACTTGCTTTGGTCAATGGTCTGTGTCTAGTTGCCAAGGTCAGTCTGCCTTTTAATCGATACAAACTAGTCTTGCTCGTACTTTTGAGCCTTACAGCCCTTGTTGGAGTGCTTGCCAATACCTTTATCCTGCAAGGAGCGTATGTGCCTTTAGAAACCACCCAAGTTGTCTATGTAGCCATCCTAGCAGTGGTGATTGGAGGCTTGCATTATTTGACTAGAAGAAAAAGTTGATACACAAAAAGAATCAGGTTTAATCCTGATTCTTTTTTATCTATATTCTCAATTGCTTGGATTACATGATACCGAAGAAACGAGCTGCAATACCTACTGCAAAGAGAGCAAGGATGATTGCGATTGGTGATACTTTTTTCTTAAGCAACCACATGCAAAGGAAAGTAAGGAGAAGTCCCATCAATCCTGGAATCAATGAGTTCAACTGACCTTGAAGAGTTTGTGGTTGAATCTTATCTAGGCTCAATCCACCAAGTGCTTGACCAAGGATACCCTTCAATTCAGCACCTGATACAGGTCCTTCTGGGAAGTTGATGTAGGCACCTTCAGCCAATTGTTTACCTGGAAGGTTCACAGTGAAGTTGATAGATACCCAACGTTGTACAAGAACGGCAAGGATGAACATACCAAGGATAGATGCTCCTTTGGTGATGTCTTTCAAGATACCACCAGACATGTCTTTAGTGATTTCAGATCCAGCTTTGTAACCGAACTCTTGTGTATACCATAGGAAGGCCATACGGATAGCATTCCATCCAAAGAAGAAGAGAAGGGGACCAACAATGTTACCAGATGCAGCAAGTGATGCACCAAGGGCTCCAAGGATAGGACGAACTGTAAACCAGAATACTGGGTCACCGATACCAGCAAGAGGTCCCATCATACCGATTTTAACCCCTTGGATAGCCGCGTCGTCGATTTCAACACCGTTAGCGCGTTCTTCTTCAAGTGCAAGAGTAACCCCCATGATAGGAGCAGCTACGTATGGGTGAGTGTTGAAGAACTCAAGGTGACGCTCAAGAGCAGCCGCTTGGTCTTCTTTTTTAGTGTACAATTTTTTGATAGCTGGGATCAAAGAGTAAGCCCAACCCAAGTTTTGCATACGTTCGTAGTTCCAAGAACCTTGAAGGAATTGTGAACGCCACCAAACTTTTTGACGATCTGATTTTGATAATTGAATTTTTTCAGCCATGATTGATCCCCTTTCTAGTAGTCTTCTAGGATATCACCGATTGGGTCGTTAGAAGTCGCAGCTCCGCCGCCACCGTTTCCACCTTGTTTTGTAAGGTTAAGGTAGATGAAGGCAAGGGCAACACCGATGACACCAAGGGCAATCAAAGTCAATTGAGAGATTGCTGCAAGAGCAAAACCGATAGCGAAGAATGGCCATACTTCACGAGTTGCCATCATGTTGATAACCATAGCGTAACCAACGGCAACGACCATAGCACCACCGACAGCCATACCACCGTTCAACCAGTCTGGCATCAAATTAAGAGCATCTTGAACGGCAGAAGCTGGGATAGCGATAAGGAAGGCTGCAGGGATTGCAATACGAAGACCTTGAAGAAGAAGTGCAATAAAGTGAGCACGTTCAACAGCTGCAATATTTCCTTCTTTAGCAGCAGCATCTGCTGTGTGAACCAAACCAACTGAGATTGTACGAACAATCATAGTCAAGAAAAGTCCAGCTACAGCAAGAGGGATAGCTGTTGCTGTTGCAACGGCGATACCATCAGTAGTAAAGTTACCACCTTTGATCAAGATGATTGCTGCCGCAACAGATGCAAGAGCAGCGTCAGGAGCTACGGCAGCTCCGATGTTTGCCCAACCAAGGGCAATCATTTGAAGTGATCCACCAAGCATAACACCTGCTTCGAGGTTACCAGTTGCAAGTCCGATAAGGGTACATGCGACGATTGGTTGATGGAATTGGAATTGGTCGAGGATACCTTCAAGACCTGCAAGGAAGGCAACAACTACAACCAAGATAGCAGAAATGATTGAAATATCTGACATGGTTTTATTCCTTTTCTATTTAGTTTTAATAAAGTATTTAATCCTGTTTTCAAAAATGATAGAAACAGATTAAAATTATTGAACGTTTGCTTTCTTAATCAAGTCAAACAAATCTTTTTTCGTGTCGTTTGGTACTTTACGTACGTCAAATTCAACACCGAGGTCACGCATTTTTTCAAATGTTGCAACGTCATCTTTGTCCATAGACAAAACGTTGTTAATCATTGTTTTACCTGTTGAGTGAGCCATAGAACCAACGTTAAGGGTCTTGATTGGCACGCCACCTTCGATAGCACGAAGTGCATCTTGTGGAGTTTCAAACAAGATAAGGGCATGAGTTTCGCCGAAACGTGGGTCTTTTGCAACGTCGATCAATTTTTGAATTGGGACAACGTTGGCTTTTACTCCGTTAGGAGCTGCTTGTTTGATCAATTCTTTACGCAACTCGTCGTTTGCAACGTTGTCTGAAGCAACGATGATACGGTCTGCTTTTGAATCTGGAGTCCAAGCAGTGGCAACCTGACCGTGAAGGAGACGAGTGTCTAGACGAGCAAGGTTGATTTTCAGTTTACCGTCACCGATAACTGTTCCTTCTGGAATAGCAGCTTGTGCAACTGGAGCAGCTGCAGCAGTTGCAACTTCCTCAACTGGGTTAAGCTCTTCTGGAAGAGCCTTGATGCCATCTTTGGCTTCTTTAATGATATTCGCAGCGACTTTATCCACACCTGCATTCGCGTCCATAAGGCGCTCTGTGTAGGCTTGGATCAACATCGGCAAGTTCAGTCCTGTGATGATGGCAAACTTACGTTCTGGATTTTCTCCCATCACGCGGCTAGCTTGGTTGAATGGAGATCCACTCCAAAGGTCAGCCAATACTAGAACCTCATCTTCTGCGTCAAATGCAGCCACAGCGTTGTTGAATTTAGCGTAAAGGTCATCTGGACCTTCATTTGGCATAAAGGTTACAACTTGAACCTTTTCTTGTTCACCAAAGATCATAGATCCTGACTGATGAATACCCGCAGCAAATTCGCCGTGGCTCGCAATAATGATTCCGATACTCATTATTGTCATTCCTCCTTATAAAATGTTTGACTGTGTGTTTAAGAAAACTTTAAGCCTAATTAAGTATAAACCGTTTTCATTTAAAAAGCAACTACTTTTTCTAAAAAGATGTAAAAGTTTTCATAGAATGACTTTTTAAAAATATTAATATATCAATGTTTTTGAGAGATAAATGAAAATAGTAATAGAAAACTTAATATAAAAATACAGAAAACGAGGTATTTTTGTGAAAACGGAATGAAAACAAAAAGGAAAGATTGTAGGGTCGCAATCTTTCCTTTTATAAGAATAAATTTTGTAAAGCGTGGGCCACTCCGTCTTCTTCGTTGGACAGAGGAAGTTGTTCGTCTGCATATGGAAGAAGAGCAGGATTGGCGTTTTTCATA
>CAURRB010000074.1:0-5346 GCA_963527085.1 Streptococcus oralis | reverse complement strand
GGAGGAAAGAGAAATTCATAGTTGCCCTTATTCATACGAACACTTGTTGCAAAACTTGTTTTCGTATTGTGATACCTAACTTTTCCTAAGTTAAAGACTTGTTCTCCACTTTCTTGCTCAGCCTTATCCTTACTTCGCTTGGCCATGGCAAAAGCGATCAACTTTTCTTTGTTTAGGGCAAAGTCTTTGTGATGGGCGACTTGCCGATTCAAATAAAACTGCAACAACAGACTAAAGATAGCTGCCATGGTGACTGCATATAAAAGAACGCCTGCCTTAACTTTTTGCTTTTTCCACACGATAGATGAACTCCCTTTCTAAGCCCTTTTGAAATTGGAAGCGAAAGCGAACCAATTGGTTTTCCTCTGTAATCTGTGCTGATTTGAGTCCATAAACCATAGGTTGGTAGCCCCGTCCGCTGGTATCCGTTTTTCGAAAATCATCCGATTTTGACTTCCCTATAGAGATATCCTTACCATCCTGTTTCATGTAGAGGCGATTGCCTTCTACCTTTTCAAACTGCGAACGCTCTAACTCTGTCTCCAGTTGATCCACAAACAAGAGCCACTCCTTTTGCTCACTTTGCTGCTGGTAACGAACTTCTGAAATGAGGAGCTGACTCATAGCTTGAAAAAGGAGCAAACCTCCGCTAATGACGATAAGGGCAATCAGAGATTCTAAAAGAGTGAAAGCTCTTACCTTACTGCTCTTTAAGGTCGAGCAACTTCTCTGAACCATGGTAGACCTCCAATCCTTTTTCACTTGCAAATACCTGAATCTCAACTCCATTTATGTTTACCTGATTTTGCCCTGTTTGCAGAGCCATCTTCGCCACACGCAAGACTTCTTCCTTTTGCAAGATTTCTGCCTCTTCTTGTCTATTTTTCTGAATTTGCCCCAAAAGGAGGGTCGCAATGCTGGCAAACACAGCCAAAGCTACTACTGCTTCTAGTAAGATTACTGCCTTAATTTTTTGTTTCCTTAGTGCGTTTAATTTTTCCATTTCCTAGATATAATTGATAGCGAATCGCTCCTTTACTGGTCTGAAATTCAACCTTAGCCAGGGACGAATTGCCCCCAGCTCGGTCAAATATAATGCTTTGTCCTGATGGTGCCTGAATTCCTTTAGGAACGGTCAACTTTTGACTGCCATTGCTGATCGTCTGTCCATCTAAGTTCAGACTGGTCTTTTGCTGACTGGCTAGACTGCGTTTTTGCGTTTCCCGATAGAGTTCTTCAAACTCCATAAAGAAAATCTGCTCCTCTACCGCTGCAAAACTGGACTGGACAGAGCCAGACAAGCCTAAACCAAGGATACTCACAAGTCCCAAAACTAAGAGACTTTCCAGCATAGTAAAGGCCTTAATCTGCAACAGTTTGACTTGTTTTTTGTTTTGCATGGTAGTCTTTATAAGCTTTAGCTTGCTCAGCTGTGATACGACCGTCTGCTTGTAATTTGCTGAGACTGGCGTCATCATTTTTATCTAAACGATAGAGTTCTGCCTGGCTTTCCACAACCTTGACAACAGCAGCTTTTCCTTTATCATCTACGGCATCCTTTTGCTTGGTCAAATTGGGCACAAAGAGCAAGAGAAGAACACTGATGATGAGCAAGACGACTAACATTTCTACCAGAGTGAAGGCTTGTGCCTTGGCTTTTTTTAGTTTTATCATGAGTTTTTTCATTTTAAAAATTTACCTCCATATTTTGATACATGGGCATGAGCATTGCCGCATAAAGTAAAACGATAATCAGAGCCACAAAGATAAAAACCAGTGGCTGTACTAGATTCATGGTACGATTAACTCGGGTAAAAAAGGCTTCCCAAGTTTTTTCAGCATAGATTTCCAACTCACTTCCCAGCTTGGACTTGACTTCTCCATACTCGATGATGAGACTCAACTCCTTTTTAAAGAAAGGATAGGTCGCTATGGTTTGAGAAAATTCGCGACCATTTTGCAGGGCTTGAGCCAAATCTTGACCGATTTCTTTAAAGAGCTGGGAACCTTGTTCCTGCATGATCTGAAAAATCTGCGTCAGCTCCATTCCCTGCGAAATCATATTGCCCCATTCACGCGCGTAATAGGCCGTCAAATAGGTCTGGACAAAGATTCCTAGAAAGGGAATCCGTGCTAACATCGAGAAAACCCGCATCTTGGAACTTCTTTTGTAAAAAGTGAGGGTTAAAAGTAGAGACAGAGAGCAAACCAGCACTAGTCCCAGAAATATTTGTGGCAGATTGCCGATGATTTGAGTGGCAATATTGCTACTGTCCAGTTGGGGGAGCAGATAGTTGCGCAAGCCTAGCATGATTAGCAGGAGAAATACCAGCAAAATCAAAGGATAGGTCGCTACTTCGATTAACTTTTTTTTGACCTTGGCCAGATTGTCCAGATATTCTTCTATCTTCCCCAGACTCAGGTGGAGATTTCCATGAACTTCAGCTAGAGATAATTGGGTCACAATGGCACTTGAAAATCCTAAACTGTCCATCATTTCTGAGAAAGATTTTCCCTGAGACAGCCCTTGGTGCATCTGGGCCACATAGTCCTTTTCTAGCAGGGCACTTCTTCCCAAGAAAGAAATAATTTCCACCAAATGAAAGCCACTGGAGAAGAGGTTGTTAAACAAAGTGATGATTTTCTTCTGCTTAGCTGTAGCTAATTTTTTCCGTTTCAGCCTGAAGACTTGTGATATGTCCATCTTTAAGAAGCTGGTCAATCTGCTCATTCCAGCTAGTTGGCTGGTGTTCTTGATAGTCTTTGTTTGCAAAGTCAACGATTCCTCCTCCCCCGATTAATCTCTGGTAGCAAACTCCTTGCAGAACAACTGCTAGTTCCTCCTCCGTCACACCTAACTCCAACAGGCGTTCATAAACACCTCGGATACTCTTAGCATGAATGGTTGAAAAGACTGTCGCCCCTGTCAAACTGGCTCTGACCACTGCACGGGCCGTCTCGCTATCCCGAATTTCACCAATAATCAAGAGGTCCGGACGATGCCGGAGAGACAGTTTGATCAGATTTTCATAGGTCAAGCCAATCGCCTCATTCAACTGCAACTGGAGCATGTCGTCCTGCTTGATTTCGACAGGATCTTCGATGGACATAACCTGTTGCCCCTTAAAAAGTGACTTGGCCAATTCGTGCATCAAGGTCGTCTTGCCACTTCCGACTGGACCTGCAAATAGATAGAGTCCCCGTTGCCTGTACTGCTCACCCAGTTCGTTCATATCCTGAAACCAGAAATGCAGGTCCTGCTCCTCATCGTGCAACAAACGAATGACCAAACTCTCATGTCCCCGATAATCTCCCACGGTAGACAAACGCAGAGAAGACACCTTCTCCCCATGCTGATAGTCGCAAGAGCCCAGCTGACTACGTCTCTTCTCTCCTACGTTCATACCCGCCACAAACTTAAAATGACTAATCACAGCAGCTAAAACATCAAACTCATAGGAGTCAACGAGACACCGCTCGTCTCCAACCCGCATGTGAAGCTCGTAGGACTTTTCCTTGGGAATGAAATAGATATCCTGAGCCTTCTTTTCTTTCGCAGTAGCAATAATTTTCTGTGCAATTTCTTGTACCATACCGCCCTCCTTATCTAACTATTCGCAAAAAAATAAAAAAAGCAACTTAAAAAGTTACTTTTTTATCTCCATTTCATGCGGCAAGAACGGTGTTTTTCTTGACCTGTTTGTTTTTCGTAGCCTGGACGTAGCTTTTCATCGGGGATGACTTGCTCATCCTGTAAAAGTGCCAAAGAATGGTACTGTTGCAAATACTCATCGCACTCATCACACCAGCGTTGGTCGGCAGGATCCCAAAAGATAGTCATCAAATCACTCCGACTCTTATAAAGAGGATTCTTCTTTTCCAGCTCAAACCAGCATGATTTATAATATTTTAGAGCATCATAATACTTGTCAAAAGATTGACTCATGATGACATCTTCTTCCCAACCTTCTATGAACCACCACGGTTCAAAATCCCCATACATTTCTATAACACGATACATTCTTACTACTTCCTTTGTATCGTATATTATATCTAATTTTTTATTACAAGAAAAGGATTTTGCTTGCCTTTCCCTTTAGGAAGACTTCTTTAAATATCTTTTTCAGCCTATCATAAAAATAGGAGTCCTTTATTGACCCCTATTTTTATCTTCTTAGGTTTGATAACGTTTCACACCATCTAGGTAGGTTGCTACCAATTCCAAATCTTTATCTAGTACGATAAAGTCAGCGTCGTAACCTTCACGGATTTGACCACAGACATCATCGATGTGAACAGATTTTGCTGGGTTGAGGCTGGCCATCATGACTGCTTCATGCGGATTCGCAATACCCCATTCGACCACATTCTTCAAACCATCTTTGAGTTTGAGGATAGAACCTGCCAAATTGCCTGTAGATTTGAGGCGAGCAGTTCCATTAGCAACTACTACCGGGAATTCTCCCAACATGTAGTCGCCGTCTTCCAAGCCACCAGCTGTCATACAGTCTGTGATAAGGGCAATATTTTCAGTTCCTTTTTGCTTGAGCAAAATGTCACAGGCCTTTGGATCCACATGGTGACCGTCACAGATCAACTCTGCATAGGTATGTGGCAATTCATACATGGCTCCCACCATACCGAGCTCACGGTGAGTCAACCCACGCATTCCGTTGTAGGCATGTACCCAAACGCTTGCTCCAGCATCTACTGCTTTTTTAGCTTCATCAAAAGTTGCATTGGAGTGTCCAAGAGCAACGGTCACTCCTTCACCCGTAATCGTACGAACAAAGTCTTCTACACCTTCGCGTTCTGGCGCAAGGGCGATTTTATTGAGCAGGCCATTGGCTGCTTTTTGCCAAGCACGAAACTCATCCATACGAGGGTCTTTCATATAGGCAGGGTTTTGAGCTCCTTTGTATTTCTCTGTGAAATAAGGCCCTTCAAAATAGATTCCACGAATCTTGGCTCCACTTGCTTCCTGGTAACGAGCGCCGATATTTTCAGTTACCGCAAGCAACTGCTCGTAAGAGGAAGTCAACGTCGTTGGCAAGAAGCTGGTAACACCCGTGCTAAGCAATCCTTCACTCATGGTATGAAGGGTTCCTTCGATGTTATTGTCCATGACATCCACACCACCAAATCCATGAATATGGGTATCCACAAGTCCTGGGGCAATGCTATAACCTGTATAGTCAATCACCTTAGCTCCTTCGGGAATCTGTTCTACATGTTTGCCAAACTTGCCATCCACAAGTTCCAAGTAACCGCCACGACGAACTCCGTGTGGGTAGAAAAACTGATCCGCTTTAATATAATTAGGCATAATGATAACCTCCTTGATAG
>CAURRB010000073.1:0-5360 GCA_963527085.1 Streptococcus oralis | reverse complement strand
CTCGAGATGGCCTGACCTTGGAGATTTTTATTGTTGATGAAGTCTGTCATGGCCTTGTTTAGGCTCGCGACCGACTCTCCCCAAGCATTTATCGTCTTTTGACTTTCCACCTGAACAGAGGTGATATCATCAAATTTTATATTATAACTCATAGCACCTCCCTACTGCAAACCAGGAAACATGTTTTGTCCCAGGACACTATCTGTCCGATGCATCTCTTTCCCTGTGCCTGCCATCAGAGCGATATCTGTCTCCAGCAAGGTCGCGTAGGTCTTCACCAGCGAGTGGAGTTCATTGAATTGTTCCTGATACAAGTCCAAGCCTTTCGATGTAGCTGTCGTGTTGAAGCTCGGTTTTCCAACTCCTGCCAAACTAGCCTTAGCCTTGGATAGACTACCGATGTGTGAGTTAAACAGAACCTCGGATAATTGAATCGTTCCATACATGACCTTACCCCTCCTTCGTATGTAGTAGCTTCTCGATGAAATTTCCCAGATTGTTCATCTGACTCCGACACCATCTAATAATACCATTTTCTTCATTCTTTTGGTTCTCTAACCTAGTGATTTCATCACAGATGGCATCATAGAAGGTATCCATCTCTGTTTGGAAACTCGTGTAGTCACTGGAGAAGGTTTCCCACTGCTTGGTGAAGGCATCTTTTTGTTTGCCTTGCCATTCCGGCTGGATATTGCGGTGGTTGATAGGATACCTGATATCGTGAACCTTTTTTTGAATTTCCCCTACAGACTTCTTAGCTGTGCGAAGACGTTCCAATTTTTCATCGATAGTCGTAATCCGTGATTGGGCAGATGAGATGCTGGCAGAGTGGGCATTCACCTGTCTTTGCAGAGAATCGATTTGCATATAATCAACTTCTCCCATCTCTTAACCCCCCAATCCATTTACGTCATTCAATTCGGCTACATTTCCTTTAGGAATCTCTGTCTGGTCTATAACCGCAGCAATATTTTCCAACATGAGGTCATTATCCTCATCACTATAACCCTCTTGAACAACCTTAAAAATATCTTCATCATTGAAGTAGATAAGGCTATCGCCTACAAGCCCCTCGGGATAGAGGCAGGCCCCGTAGTCAAAGCGATAGATATTCCCTTTGACAGGCGCCGCGATGACCCGTGCAATGATCATCATCTTCTTTGTATTTCCTTTTAATATAATGATACTGCCGAGTGGCAACATGGTCGTTTCTTTCATCGTATCCCTTTCTAAATTTCTAATAATTGAACAAATTCATAACGATCTGGATAAAGAATGTATCCTTGGTTAGGCTTCAGTGCCGGTTCATTCATGATGTAAGGATAGCGAGTATGATCTTGATCGCTAATGCGTACACCAAGGAAGACTTGTTCTACTAACTGATTAACTAGTTTGACAAAATTATCGTATTGATTGGTTACTAGATCCTGGTAAGCACCAGCAAATACTAAAGTCACTCCATAGCGAGAACCTTCCGTAAGAAGTTCTTTGAAGTCTGCTTCGTTCATCCCTGCTGCCATAGCTGTCGCCGCAATATCAGGGATCAGAATTAACCATTTAGGATAGTCCTGACTTGGTGTAGCCACTCGTTTCTTAAAGTCTTCTAATATCGTCTTCATCACATTATCGACTTCTAAAGAAGTATCGAAACGTTGGATACCATCAAAAAGTTGGTTGCTGATACGCTGACTAGGATCTAAGATAAGCGTATTATACTTACCTGACATACGCTCCAAATGATACTCTAATAATTTATAGTAATTCGTTACAAAAGCAGGACTGTCTGAGGCTATAAGAATAGGTCGCTCGAAACTAAAGGATGCTGGAACAACAGCCTCTCTTTCGAGTCCCAAGATAAAGTCTTGGCTGCTTTCTAAGATTTCTGACAATCCTTCTTTGGTTACCTTTTCTGGCAACATTGGGATACCTGCAGGAAGCGGTCCATCGTATGCCACAGCCATTGCTTCTTGTTCTGCACGAACTTCTTTTATGTAGTCCGTATAATGTTCACTGCTGTATGGCAACATCACTTGGAATTGGACGATATCATCAAACTTAGCTATGGCACGGCCTTTGATTTCATCGAGTGGAATGTTTGAACGTCCTACTACACCTGACAAGTCACTATTATCAAATAAGAAGAGCGAAATCTTGGTCTTAAAGTTGGATTGCAACTGTAAACGCATCGCATTGAGACGAGAAAGTGTCACAACTAGATAGATTCCTAGAGAGGCACCATCGCGAGCGATGACATTTAAAGTATCATAAAAGGCATCTACGAATGGGGCATCCATCACACTATCAAAACCATCTATCTCGATAAAAATAGTTGGAAAACTCTCATCTGACAACTGATTGTACTGCGTTAGATTTGTCGCTCTTGCTCGCGAAAGAGCACTTTTCCGAGTTTTTATCTCTCTATTCAAGAATCGAAGAGATTTCATGATTTTCTCAGTTTCATCCAGGGTGAAATAATCTGCAACATGGGGAAAATCAGAAATAGAGATCAAGCCACTGGTACCAAAGTCATAGAGATAGAAATGGACCTGTTCTGGTGTGTGCTTACGGATCACGTCCATCGCAAAGTTCTGTAGAAAAGTGGACTTCCCGAATCCTGGACTAGAAACTAATAGAATATGGCCTCTTTGTTCCATATTGAAATAAAGTGGAGATTGTTCCTGTCTTTCAGGAATATCTTGATACCCAACCAAAATAGGTTGTAAGGCCTCTGAACGTCCCCAATAATCCTTGAAGTTAGTCGATTGTGTATCTTTAGCATATATCTTTTCTTCGAGTGGTGGTAACCAAGGGCTGGCCACCTGATGAATACGAAGACCGTCAAAAACTTCACGAGCTTTTTCTACAATGGCGTCCAATTCTGTTGGAACAGCCTTAGCTTCTTTTTTATTGACTAAACCACTCAAATCTTTATTAATGGCATTGTATTGGCCATTACTTGTAATCTCATACACAGTTGTGTTTTTTTGAACATGGTTTCGTCCTTCTGGATTATAATCCGCACCCGACCACGCGCTTTGGAATAACTCATAGATTTCATTGTTTCCGACTTGAAGATAAGCTCTACCTGTCTGGGTGATTTCTGCAGCATCAGGTGTTTTGATTACTTCTCTAGAATCCGCAACATCCTGTACTTTAAGAGCTATTTTAAACTTCGAGTTCGACCAAATTTGATCATTAACCACCCCACTAGGTTTTTGGGTTGCTAAAATTAATTTAACTCCCAATGAACGACCAATACGAGCCGTAGAGACCAATTCATCCATGAAATCAGGTTGATTCGCCTTCAACTCTGCAAACTCATCACTAATGATTAATAGATGTGGTAATGGTTCTTTGACCTTCCCTTCTTTGAAGAGTTTCATGTACTGGTTGATATGATTAACGTCGTTTTCTGCAAAAATACGCTGACGTTTCTTCAGTTCAGCTTTGATAGATACCAGAGCTCGATTCGCCTGGTTGCCATCCAAGTTTGTAATCGTACCAACGACGTGAGGGAGATCTGCAAAGAGATTAGCCATCCCTCCACCTTTATAGTCAATCAAGAGGAAAGCAACCTCATACGGATGGTAGTTCACAGCTAAAGATAGAATGTAGGACTGAATAAGCTCAGACTTCCCTGATCCCGTAGTACCAGCAATCAAGCCGTGAGGTCCATGCGCCTTCTCATGAATGTTTAGATAAAGAATATCGTCTCTACCTCGAACTCCTAGAGGAACAGCCATTGTTTGGAAAGTTTCATTGTCCTGCCATCGTTTTAAAAGATCCAGTTCCTCTACCTTATTGACTCCATACATCTCCAGGAAGGTAATGCTATTCGGAATCGAATTACGCAAAGTCTGAACATGATGAATACCCGCGAGATTTCTCGCAAAATTTTCCTTTTCCGATAAACTTACAGGAGGAAGAGGCGTAATTTCTTTATTTGTATAATTGCCATCCTGAAGTAATACGGTACCTTTTTTATCTCCTCGATAGTCAACAACTGTCTTAACGTGTTCTGGTAAACTTTCAAGTACTTCTTCTACGAAAACGTAATGAATCCCTAAATGGGATAAATCTTCATTGATGTACTCCATAATGTTGTGATCCAACATCAGGCTTAAATCTGTAATAAAGAGAATATAATGAGGGCTATATTGCTTTTCCTTTCCTTTGTCCTGCTCACTATCTAATTTTCTGTCTTTAATAATTTGATAGAGTGACGTCAATAGTTGATCTCGAGTACGTTGATTGTAAACAAAACCACGGCTATTTAGTGCTTTAATTTTCGTATGAGGTAACCAACGACTCCAATCCCACAACTCCAACTCTTCCTCTCGAAAAATTGGAATAAACTGTAAATCATGATAACTTTGGAAAGTCGCTAATTGCATCATCATCTGTTGAACTTGTTCAATCACTATTTGTCGTGTTCCGATATAACCCATAGGATTTGTTAATGTATGAGTAATCGGTACCTGCTTGGTCACACGATAGTAAGAAAGTAGTTCTTGAATTTTTTGATTAGCAGCCGCATTGTATTTTGTCAACTCAGAATCTGAATACTCAATAGAGAAACTAGAATTAACTTCCCCCAATCCTAAGCGATAAGACAAGAAATCGAAGTGATAGAGCGTTTTCTCATAAATTCGTCGATCTATTTTTTCTACCATTTCTAAAATACGAACTGTATCAGGAAAATGATAAACCAGAGCTTCAACTTGTTCATCACGTAAGTCAGCCAGCTGAGAATATTTGGTTTCCAAATATTCCATATAATCAACAATTTTCTGTTCTTGAAGTTCCTTATGTGATTTTTTATCAGAAAAATAAGTATGAATGGAAGTCCCAATAGTAATGACAGACATCCCCATCATCATAAACATCATTCCACCACTGCGTGTAAAATAAACGGTCAGTATCGTAAAGACAATCATCGCCAAAGGGGTAATAATCAATCTCAGTAACGATTGTTTGTTACCTTCATCATCTGTTGGTGCCGAAGCAATCGTTACTTTATCCTCGGGTTCTCTTAGAATAATCCGTGGAGAGCGATGGAATTCTTTTGAGCGATCTTCGACCATTACCTCAGAAAAAGGCAGTAAGCTCGTCTCAATAGAAAATAGTGATTGAATCGATAAGATTTGTTTTTGAACGGATAAACCTAGACCTTGTTCAAAAACAATTTGATCCATATCTTGAATGTTTTGCTTTCCTGTTTTTCTTTCACCGTTAATGTAAAATGGACTAACACTGTAAATCGTCTTATTTGTCCCATCAAAGGTCAAAATGATTTCTATAGGAAAATCAACTAAGCGAATGGTCGCTTCTTTCTTATCTGATAAATAAAGTATTTTCTC
>CAURRB010000072.1:0-5445 GCA_963527085.1 Streptococcus oralis | reverse complement strand
TCGAATCTGGCGTTACAACTTTTGAAATTGCCCAATCTATCAGCAATTCCCTAGCTAAAAAAGCCTTGGCTGGTAAATTCAACGGCAAACTCATCGACACGACTCGTGCTATCACTGAAGATGGAAGCATCGAAATCGTGACACCTGATCACGAAGATGCCCTTCCGATTTTGCGTCACTCAGCGGCTCACTTGTTTGCCCAAGCAGCTCGTCGCCTTTTCCCAGATATTCACTTGGGAGTTGGTCCAGCTATTGAAGATGGTTTCTACTATGATACGGACAATCAGGCTGGTCAAATCTCCAACGAAGATCTTCCTCGTATCGAAGAAGAAATGAAAAAAATCGTTAAAGAAAACTTCCCATCTATCCGCGAGGAAGTCACCAAAGACGAGGCACGTGAAATCTTCAAGAACGACCCTTACAAGTTGGAATTGATTGAAGAACACTCTGAGGACGAAGGTGGGTTGACTATCTACCGTCAGGGTGAATACGTGGACCTCTGCCGTGGCCCGCACGTCCCTTCAACAGGCCGCATCCAAATCTTCCACCTTCTCCATGTAGCTGGTGCTTACTGGCGTGGAAATAGCGACAACGCGATGATGCAACGTATCTACGGTACAGCTTGGTTTGACAAGAAAGACTTGAAAAACTACCTTCAAATGCGTGAAGAAGCTAAAGAACGTGACCACCGTAAACTTGGTAAAGAGCTTGATCTCTTCATGATTTCTCAAGAGGTTGGTCAAGGACTTCCATTCTGGTTGCCAAACGGTGCGACTATCCGTCGTGAATTGGAGCGCTACATCGTCGACAAGGAGTTGGCTTCTGGCTACCAACACGTCTACACTCCGCCACTTGCTTCTGTTGAACTCTACAAGACTTCTGGTCACTGGGATCACTACCAAGAGGACATGTTCCCCACTATGGACATGGGGGACGGTGAAGAGTTTGTCCTTCGTCCAATGAACTGCCCACACCACATCCAAGTTTTCAAACACCATGTTCATTCTTACCGTGAGTTGCCAATCCGTATCGCTGAAATCGGTATGATGCACCGTTATGAAAAATCTGGTGCCCTCACTGGTCTTCAACGTGTACGTGAAATGTCACTCAACGACGGTCACCTCTTTGTTACTCCAGAACAAATCCAAGAAGAATTCCAACGTGCCCTTCAGTTGATTATCGATGTTTATGAAGACTTCAACTTGACTGAATACCGCTTCCGTCTCTCTCTTCGTGACCCTCAAGATACTCACAAGTACTTTGACAACGATGAGATGTGGGAAAATGCCCAAACCATGCTTCGTGCAGCCCTTGATGAAATGGGTGTTGACTACTTTGAAGCCGAAGGTGAAGCAGCCTTCTACGGACCAAAATTGGATATTCAAGTTAAGACAGCCCTTGGAAAAGAAGAAACCCTTTCTACTATCCAGCTTGACTTCTTGCTTCCAGAACGCTTCGACCTCAAATACATCGGAGCTGATGGCGAAGAGCACCGTCCAGTTATGATTCACCGTGGGGTTATCTCAACTATGGAACGCTTCACAGCTATCTTGATTGAGAACTACAAGGGTGCCTTCCCAACATGGCTTGCACCACACCAAGTAACCCTCATCCCAGTTTCTAACGAAAAACACGTAGACTACGCATGGGAAGTGGCTAAGAAACTCCGTGACCGTGGTGTCCGTGCTGATGTGGATGAACGCAACGAAAAAATGCAGTTCAAGATCCGTGCTTCACAAACCAGCAAGATTCCTTACCAATTAATCGTTGGTGACAAGGAAATGGAAGACGGAACAGTCAATGTTCGTCGCTACGGCCAAAAAGAAACACAAACTGTCTCAGTAGATGACTTTGTGCAAGCTATCCTTGCTGATATCGCCAACAAATCACGTGTGGAAAAATAAAACGATCACTGTCTGAGAAACATTTTTCAGTAAGAAAAAGCAACAACTGAAATAGTTGTTGCTTTTTTATATTTTATTTAACCTGAGCTAGTCGTGATTGGTCAAACCACCACAAATGGTATCCTCATCAACAATCCTTTCTATCCACTAACTGTTGGATATAGGATATCCTCCCAAGATTTGCTTCCTCGAGTTAGAAAAGTTCAATATCCTCAATCCTTGTCTGCTTCATTTTCTTTTACGAGATCTTTTTGTGAATCTTTTTCAGAGAGTTTTTGATCGATATACTTGTTAATGGTTTCATAAAATTCCTTGGTCGTATCACTGTCTAATTTTGTCGAATTATGAACTTGATTGACTTTCAATTGAACAGATTGAATACCGTAAGAGGCTTGTTTTTGGTGGAGCGTTTCTAATTCTTCTTCTGAAATCGGATCTCCAACAACCGTCAAGACCAATTCATTGTTCCTTGACTTGTAGACTTGATTAATGACCGTGTGATTGGCGAACTCTTTTGCTATAAACTGTTTGATTCCTTCTTTTCGCGCTTGTTCTATCGACAGAGTGACTGCTGAATAACTGGCTGGAAGAACCAATAATACAATCAAGGATGTCAAGCCAATTTTCATTTTAATGTTTAGCTCTTTAAATGAACTTAAGGGAGATTTTCTCATCAAAATTCTTGTTCCAACAATGTTGGCTAGCATGATAAAGACACAGTTGATCAAGAAAAGATAGAGAGCCCCAAATAAAAATCGTACATTTCCATTAGCTAAACCATATCCTGCAGTACAGATAGGTGGCATCAGAGCTGTTGCAATGGCTACTCCTGGCACGATATTGTTTGCTTCTTTTTTCCTTGAACCAATTACACCTGCTATCCCACCAGCAATAGCAATGAGAACATCCCAAATGGTTGGAGAGGTTCGTGCAATCAACTCGCTACTTGCATAAGATAAGGGAGAAATCCAGAAATACAGAGTCGAGACAAGCAAACTGACCAATACTTGAGTAAATAAAACCTCTAGAGATTGCTTGATTAAACGCGTATCAAAAATAGCTAAACCAAAACCCAGTCCAACAATCGGTGTCATAAGAGGGGAAATCAGCATGGCTCCAATAATGACAGCTGTTGAATTCATATTTAAACCTATAGAGGCAATAAAAATCGCACACATCAAAATCACTGTATCTCTTAATCGAACATGAAGGTCATCATATAGTTTCTCGCGGAATTCACGTGTTGAATAGTTTCTGGACATTGGTTACTCCTTTTATTTCATATACTCTTGTTTCTGCTTGGATGATGGCAGAGAGACTTCTTTTCAATCTTACATATTTTTCTTCTCACCTGTTATTTTTTTGAAAATTATCCTTTAAGCATCCGTCAGTCTATCCTTAACATTATATCAAAAATTTTACAGTCTTTCTCCAAAGAAATCTATCAATTGAACAGATAGAGAAAGTAAGAAATTTTTGTTTCCTTATACGAAAAAGAAAAAAACGGTATCTCCTCTGAAAGAAGATGCCGTTTTAATCTTTAAATATGATTGGTGTGTTCGACAATCCATTGCCTCATTTTTATTTTCAATCAGAAGCCATAGATCCCAAACGTGATAATGGTTAGAAGAACCCCCTTGATCCAGTTACCAAACAGTTGTGCTCCAGACCCGTCAAAGTATAGACGTTGCCCATCCACTACCGTGTGTTTGGTTTTCAATTTTGCATCATGCAAACCGCCCAAGGTGTTGCGATCCCCAAGGTAAGCCCGAAAATTATGGCTACTAAGATAGAGTATCCACTATAATCTAGGATTCCTCCGTCAAAATAACTTTCTTTCATTTTTGCCTCTTTTATTTTTTGACTATATTCTAGTCGTTTCCTAGTGTAACATTTTTAACATCTGGACAATCTTACGGTAACTTCTAAACGTTATCATGAAAATAGAGATATAGACTAGAACAAAAATTCCACAGATGGATAAGGTTATCATCAACTATGCTCACTCAATTATCAGATTCCTATTGGAAAATTTAATTCGAACAGTTGTTCCTGTCCCAACCTCAGACTCGATACGAATCTGATGCCCCAGTTCTTCTGAAATCTTTTTCGATAGATAGAGGCCGAGTCCGGACGACTGCTGGGTCAAGCGACCATTGTATCCTGAAAAGCCACGTTCAAAGACTCGGAGAACATCGCTGTTTTTAATCCCAATTCCCGTATCCTTGATACAGAGCTCCTGACCTTCCATATAAATCTCTAACCCACCTTCCTTGGTGTACTTGAGACTGTTTGAGAGGATTTGTTCAATGACGACCAACAGCCATTTCTTATCAGTCACGATGATTTTGTCAAGGTCATGGAGATTGAGCGTCAGTCCTTTTTGGATAAAGAAAAGGGCATACTTGCGAACCACTTCCTTCACCAGATCCTCCACTTGAACCTTTTCAAATACCAAGTCATCGTGGAAGCTTTCCAAACGCAGATACTGCAACACCAGATTGGTATAGGAGTCAATCTTAAAGATTTCCTGTTCCAGTTGCTGCTTGACCTCCCGATCAGAAACTTCTGCCACTAAAAGTCGACTAGCCGCAATGGGGGTCTTGATCTGATGAACCCACAAGGTGTAGTAGTCCAGCAAATCCGTCAGCTTGCTCTGAGCTTCAGACTTCTTTTGATACAATTCAGATTCACGCTCTTCGAGCTTTTCTACTAGCGCACATTCCAGAGGAGACTTGGGGTCTCTCTCAGCATAGAGTACTTCCTGCCGGTAAACCTGAGCTTCTGCAAAAATATCCCAAGCCAAAAATAAGAAGGTCAAAAAACTACTGAGCAGAAAGAAATAAAGAAAATAAGTTCCTATACTAGCAAATAAAAACTGAAAGAGAAGGACGAGAAAGCCTAATGAAAAAATATAGGCAAAAACGCGACTGCGAGAACGCAGATAGGCTAGATAAAATGATTTCCAATCAAGCATGTTTCAGTCCGTATCCTATCCCTTTCTTGGTTTCGATAAAGCCTACTAAACCTTGCTCCTCCAACTTTTTGCGCAAGCGAGCAACGTTGACAGACAAGGTATTGTCATCAATGAAAAAGTCGCTGTTCCAGAGTTCCCGCATCAGGTCATCACGCGCCACGATATTACCCGCATGTTCAAACAAAACCCGTAAAATTTGAAATTCATTCTTGGTTAAGCTCAGGACTTCCCCCTGATAGTGCAGGTCCATAGACTTGGTATTAAGAATCACACCCGCATACTCCAGCAGACTTTCATCCCGCCCAAACTCATAGGAACGGCGCAACAAGCCCTGAACCTTGGCAAGGAGGACCTGCTGGTCAAAAGGCTTGGTCACAAAGTCATCTGCTCCCATATTGATCGCCATGACAATATCCATAGCCTGATCTCTCGAAGACAGAAACATAATGGGCACCTTAGAAATCTTGCGAATCTCCTGGCACCAGTGGTAACCATTAAAAAGTGGCAGGCCAATATCCATGAGGACCAAATGAGGTTCTGACTGAACAAAAAGACTCAATACTT
>CAURRB010000071.1:0-5495 GCA_963527085.1 Streptococcus oralis | reverse complement strand
GAGATGTCTATGGAATGGCCGTTGTGACCAGCCTTGTCGCTCAAAATACCAGAGGTGTTCAATTAATCGAGCACGTCTCTAACCAAATGCTGAAAGCTCAATTGGAGAGTGTCTTTTCGGATATCAAACCTCAGGCTGTAAAAACTGGTATGTTGGCAACTACTGAAATCATGGAAATCATCCAACCCTATCTTAAAAAGCTGGACTGTCCCTACGTGCTGGACCCTGTTATGGTCGCAACAAGCGGTGATACCCTGATAGATACTAGTGCGAGAAGCTACCTAAAAACAAACCTGCTTCCTCTTGCAAGCATCATTACACCCAATCTTCCTGAGGCAGAAGAGATTGTTGGTTTTTCAATCCATGATCCAGAAGACATGCAACGTGCTGGTCGCCTGATTTTAAAAGAATTTGGTCCTCAGTCTGTGGTAATCAAAGGTGGCCATCTCGAAGGCGGTGCCAAGGATTTCCTCTTTACTAAGGAGGAGCAATTTGTCTGGGAAAGTCCTAGAATTCAAACCTGTCACACCCATGGCACTGGATGTACTTTTGCTGCAGTGATTACGGCTGAACTAGCCAAGGGGAAAACCCTTTATCAGGCAGTCGATAAGGCCAAGGCCTTTATCACAAAAGCCATCCAAGAAGCTCCTCAACTCGGTCATGGTTCTGGCCCAGTCAACCATACAAGCTTTAAAGATTAAGAAAAAACTCTCTAGTTCCCACTTTAAGGGAATTAGAGAGTTTTTGATTAGAAAATAATGTCATCCAGCTTTGTTAAAAAGGCATGCGCTTTTGCTTCAATATCTTCTGCCTGCATCAAATCACGTACGACAGCTACTCCAGCTATACCCGTGTCGATAAGTTGGTCAATATTCTCTGACGTCAAGCCTCCAATAGCAACTACTGGAATGGCGACCGTTTGGCAAATTGTTTTCAAGGTTGAAATCAAGGTGATAGGTGCATTTTCTTTGGTCGTAGTCGGGAAAATGGCTCCTGTTCCCAAGTAATCCGCACCCCATGTTTCCGCCTCAAGAGCCCTTTTTACTGTTTTAGCAGTAACACCGAGGATTTTTTCAGGCCCCAAGACTTTGCGGGCAACCGAAACCGGTAGTTCATCGTCGCCTATATGCAACCCAGCAGCATCGACTGCTAGACAAACATCCAAACGATCATCGATAATCAAGGGCACCTGATAGGCGTCTGTTATTTCCTTGACTTGTTTGGCCAGTTGATAGTATTGATTGGTAGTGAGATTTTTTTCTCGTAATTGGACAATGGTAACACCTGAACGGCAGGCCGTCTCGACTTTTTCAAGAAAGTTTTCCAAGGAATCTTGGTAGCGATTGGTTACTAGATACAGTCTAAGTGCTTCTCTATTCATAAAAGTCTCCTTTGATGGCTTCTAGCCAATTTTCGTCTCTTTTTAGGAGAGAGAGTTGATTGAGAACTTGGTATCGAAAATCTTCCAATCCCATTCCTTGAACAACTATTCTCTCAGCAGCGATATTGAGATAAGAGACCGCTAGGCAAGAAGCTTCAAAGGCAGTCTTTCCTTGGCTAAGAAAAACGGCTGTCAAGGCTCCAACCAAGTCTCCTGTCCCTGTTATCCAGTCTAATTCGTCACAGCCATTTCCCAATATTGCAACCTGATTTTCCGAAACGATGAGGTCCTTGGGGCCAGTGACTAAGAATGACATACCAGAATAGGTCTGACACCAGTCTTTCAAGACTTGAAGCAAATCCTCAGTTTCTTGATCTTTAGCACTAGCATCGACCCCGACCCCGTGGTGTTTTAAGCCAACAAGACTTCGGATTTCCGACATATTTCCTTTAAGGACTGTGGGCTTGTATTGTAAAAGATCTCTGACTAGTCCCTTACGAATGGGGGACGCTGATACACCAACCGCATCTACTACCATTGGGAGAGAAACTTGGTTTGCATAAGTAGCTGCCATACGGATTGCTTTCTCCTTCTCTGCTGACAAATGCCCCAAATTGATGAAGAGAGCCTGGCTTTGCTTAGTAAAATCAAGAACCTCACGAGGGTCATCTGCCATGACTGGTTTGCATTCCAGAGCCAAAATGCCATTGGCCAGCATCTCACAGGAAATTTCATTTGTAATACAGTGAATCAAGGAGCTAGAGGTTAGAGGAAAGGGATTTGTAAATTCCTGCATCAGTCTATCCTTTCACCAAAGAAATATCCTTGTACTTTTTTAAAGAATTCCTGCTTGATTAAAAATCGAAAGGCAAGAAAAGCTATGGCTGTACCGATCAAGGTTGCTCCGAAAAATCGAGGAGTGTAGATAAACCAGCTGAGCTTGGCCGCAGATCCCGTAAAGAGAACCATGACAGGATAGGAAACAATAGAACCGATAATCCCTGTTCCCAAGATTTCTCCTAGGGCAGAGAAGTGAAATTTTCGACCGTACTTATAAAAGAGACCTGCAAGGAGGGCTCCAAAGGTAGCTCCAGTGAGGGCCAAGGGCGGAATGCCTTGAGTAGACATACGGATAAAGGCTGTAACTGTTGCCATGACCAAGGCATAAACAGGCCCCATCAAGATTCCCGCAAGAATGTTGACTACACTGGACATTGGTGCCATTCCTTCAATTCGAAAGATGGGTGTAAGAACTACGTCAAGAGCAATCATCATGGATAAAATGGTTAATTTGTGAACTTGTAGTTGGTGGTTTCTCATTTTCTATTTCTTCTCGTTTTCTAAGGACTGCAAATCACTCGTCCAGGTTTGATGTTGGTAAGCCATCTCCCAAAACTTGGCTTCCATATGGACACTTCTGTGGAAGGCCTCTAGCATTTTTTGTTTGTCCGTCTCGTTGCTTTCTCGATAGAGCTGATTGACCAGGGCTTCTTCCTCTTTAATCTGCTGTTCTAACTCATCGGTGATATAGGTTTCAATCCACTGTTGATAAAGAGGATTCGGGGATGGTTTGCGATTAAGTGCCTTGCCCAAATCATGGTATAACCAAGGACATGGAAGCAAACTAGCAAAAGCAATGCCCAAGTTTGATTCTGCAAATTGACGATAAATGTGAGAAATGTAATGATAGCAGGTGGGAGCGATTGGATGTTGCTCCATTTCCTGGTCGCTGATTTCCAATTCCTTGAAAAATTGTTGGCGGATAAATAACTCACCCTCCACTAGACTCTGGGCATTTTGTTTCAAGAGTCTTTTCATCTCTTGGTTTGAAGTCTTATCAGCCAAGAGGTGATAGGCTTCTGAAAAAGACTTCAGATAGTAGGCATCCTGAATCAGGTAATAGCGGAAAATAGAAGGTTCTAACTTTCCCTCTTGTAACTGTAAAACAAAAGGGTGATGAAAGGAAGCCTGCCAAGCTTCCTTGGATAATTCCATCGCAATATCTGTAAATTCCATAATAACTCCTTTATAGAAATAAACTGCTTTGAAGCAATAAAAAGAAAAGTAGGTAGATCAATTTTGTCCTCTGGGAAATGTAAAAAGTCCGATAGCTATTCTCCACCTGTGCATACTCGTCATATCCGTGCGCAGATAGAGCTCTCAGATAAAGATGGCGCCATCTAAAGACCGTCATCAGAACCTTACTGTATATCAAGGGCGACCAAACATGCAATTTTTGGCCACGCAGTAAGCACGCTTCCTTGAGAGACTTGATTTCCTGCTGAATGAGGGGAAAGGCATTGAATACCACAATTAAGGCATAGGCCCAAGAACGCGATAACCCCTTTTGAGCCAAGTACAAGAGAAGCTCTTTTAGGGAAATAGAGGAAACAAAGACAAGACCAATACAAACCGTCACAAAAGCCCTCGTCCCAAGTATCACTGCCTGCGAAGCATCCCCATGTAACTGAACTGCCCAGTAATTAGCCAAAGATGGCAAAATGGCTAGTAGAATCATCCAAGCCAACATCTTAAATCGACGGTAATAGAGCATAAAGAGAATACAAAATGCGACTACCGAAAGATTCAGAGCAATCGAAGGAATGAAAGATGTTTCCAAGGATAAAATTAGCAAGAAGAGGCTGATAACTGGTGTCTTGGTTGCTACTTTGATCATACTACCTCACCTCCCCTAGAGTATCATTGTTCAGAGATGGGAGAGGTTTGCTGATGGTCACGTCTTTAATATGACGGAGCCCCTCACTAGTCATCTCAATCCAATAATCGACCACAGAGATCAAGGGATCTAAACGATGGCTAATGATCAAAAAACTTCTTCCTTGATTGCTCTCCTCCAGAATCCACCTGCAAAAATAATGGCAAGCTCTATCATCCAAACCAGCAAATGGCTCATCTAGCAAGATCACAGAAGCCTTGCTGGTCAAGATGGTCAAGAGCTGAAGAATCTTTTGCTGACCACCACTTAATTGATAAGGACTCTTATCGAGTACTTGCTCTAAATTAAAAAATTGTAAAGCTTGGAAAATTCGCTGATTTCTTTCAGAATCAGGTCCATCTAATTGAAGCTCTTCTCGCAGACTGGCTCTGATAAACTGCTTCTCAGCTTCCTGAACAACACCCGTCAGGTCACGGTACAAACTCTTTTTCTTTTTCAGGACTGTTCCCTTCCAAGAAATGAGCCCTTTATACTTTTGAAATTGAAGAATAGAGCGAAAGAGGGTTGATTTCCCGACACCATTGTCACCCAAGATACAGGAAATTCCTTGGTAGAAAGTAAAATCAGAAATGGAAAAGAGGGGGCGATGATCCAGCTCACAAGTCACACGATCCATATGGAATAGTTCTGGACTAGAAGCAACATTCTTTGAAGAAACCTGTATCATCTCAGAGGTAGGGATTTGAAACACTTCCCTTAGTTGTCCATCTCTTAGCTCCACCATATGGTCGATATAGGCTTCATAATCAGATAAATCATGGTCGCACAGGATGACTGCCTTCCCATTAGAGGCTAACTCTTTTAGAATCTCCAATATCTCGATTCTGCTCTTGCGGTCAATGGAAGCGAAGGGCTCATCCAAGAGATAGACCCTAGGATTCATAGCAAAGAGAACAGCCAAAGCAGCCTTTTGCTTTTCCCCACCTGATAAGTGATGAATTGGACGGTGCAAAATCGCCTTACAGCGACATTGCTGGACAACCTCTGCTATTTTAGAATCAATTTCCTGAACGGGATGCCCAATATTTTCCAAGGTAAAAATCAGCTCCTCAAACAAGTTCTCCATGGTAAATTGATGATTAGGATTTTGAAAGAGAATGCCAACCGTCTGGACACGTTCGATGATAGAAAGCTGACTGACCTCACTCCCATTTATCAGGACTTGACCGCTATAGGGAAGAGAACTGACTTGGGCAATGACTTGAAAGAGACTGGATTTTCCTGAACCACTGCTCCCAACTAACAAGGTGAAGGCTTGCGCATGAAAAGTAAAATCAAGCGGCTCTGAGAAGATTGGGGACTGAATCCCTCTTAATTCCAGGCCCATCTATGCCTTTCCTCCAGCTGCAAACTGATGATAGAGTTTGACAATGGCAC
>CAURRB010000070.1:0-5709 GCA_963527085.1 Streptococcus oralis | reverse complement strand
AGTCGCATCGTTAGCAGCTGCATTCGTTTGAGGCGTTTCTACTGGCAGACTAAAGTTTTTAGAATCCACAGAAATTGTCCGTGAGTTCGGGTTGATCTTTTCATACTGGGCCAAATCAGCAGTCTTCAGATACTCTTCAAAGGCTGCATCCATAGAAGGACCTTCTTCACGCGCACCACCTAACATAGTGTAGCCATCACCACCCGCAGCTAGGAAATCATTGGTTGCAAGATAGTAGGTTTTTGCGAGGTCTAGAAGATCATAACGACCAGTTGCACGGTTTTTAACCTGGATGGCCAAGACACGTTTTCCTGATGGTAGGTTGGTATCATAGTAGACCTTCACACCTGAAACTTGCAAGAAACCACCACTTGGCTCCAACAATGGTTGCCCGTTCTCATCCAAGACCTTCTTGCCATCCTTATCGACCTGCAAGATAGATCCGAGTGATTTTTCAAACATATCTAAGACTTGTTGCCCCGTCACTTGGATTTGTGAAATGGTATTTCCAAATGGAAGAACAGCAATGACATTTCCTTTGGTGATTGGTTTGCCTTTTGCAATGGTTTCACGCAAGCCACCACCATTTGTCACAGCGATGTCAGTCGGATGGCTAAATCCTGTTTGACCATACTGATAGAGCGAGTCTGCCACGACGTTTCCGAGGTTGGTTTCACGGACCCGAACATTTTCACGATCACCGTTTAGTTCTACAGGGCTGTTTGAAACGACTTCAACAGCATTTTCAGCATCGTATTTTTGTTTAATGTCTTTGACTAGTTTTTCAACTGTTGGATTGGCTGGTAATTTTTTAGCATCAGCAGCCGGAATCTGAGTTGGATTGCCCAAAAGCTGACGTGATTTGTAGATAACCTTCCCAACATTATGAAGGTAACTTCCTGTTTGGTTATAGGTAACATTGTCGCCATAAGTTGTGGAAGCTACTGTATGAGAATGCCCATCAATAACTGTCACACGTTTGCCTTTGAGACGAGGATTTTTAGAGAGAGCTTCTGCCAAAGTTGAACCACGCCATTCTACTGGGGTTGTGGTATCCACACCCAAGTGAGCCAGCACAACATAGTGTTTGTAGTCCTTACCTTCTGCACGAGCCTTAGCTTGAACTTCTTCGATGACCTTATTGACTTCAGAGATTGGATCTGTAAAAGTTACCCCTTTGACATTTTTAGGGTGAGTTTTGGTAGCTGTTTCAGGTGTTGTCACGCCGATTACAACAAACTCATCACCTTCCACAGTCTTATCTTTATCAACGATTGTAGAAGCTTCAAAAAGACGAGCTCCATTGACATAAGTATTTGAGCTAAGTAATGGGAATTTCAAGATTTCCTTGTATTTTTTAACTTCATCAAGGCCAAAGTCAAACTCATGATTTCCTACTGCCATGGCATCATACTGCATCTGATTAAGAATTTCAGCGCGTGCTTCACCCTTTGTAGAGTTGGAAATCGGTAAACCTTGAAAAGCGTCTCCCGCATCAACAACCAGAGTATTTTGATTTGATTTCGCGCGTTCCTGCTCAATGACAGTCGCTAACTTGGCATCTCCAATTACTCCCTTTTCCTCTACAATACGACCATGAACATCATTGGTGTGTAAGATAACGGTGTCCTTTTCTTCGCTTTTAGTAGATTCAGCAGAAGCTGACGGAGCTTCTGCAGGTGCAACCGCTTCTGAAGTTGCCGAAGTTTCCGGTACTGCAGGGCTCTCAACAGGAGCTGGAGTCGCCGACGTAGCAGGAGTCGCTACGACAGCTGAACTTTCTGCAGAAGTTGTTGCTTCTTCAGCATAGACTTGTCCAGCTAAGAAGGCTGGAGCTAACAGGGCTGTCGACAAGACAGGTAATAAAGAACGTTTGTTCATTTTAAAATCCCTTTCTTTTCTTTTTCTCTTTTATATTATACGCTATTTCTAAAAATTTTGAAACTTTTGACCTATTTTCATCTTAAATATTCGCCATTTAAACAAAAAAGCTTGGGTTTAAATCCCAAACTTTTAGCTTATTTTATTGGAAATCTTTGATGTTCCCATCATAGGTCGCCCAGTCCTTGCTAAAGAAGCGGTCATTCATCTTGTAGTCTGGAGCTGGTTTCGGATCCGTCAAGAAAGGATTGACAACCTTATCAAAAGCCAGCCAACCTAACCATCCTAGATGAATGGTATCCTTAACAAAATAAGGGTCCCCTCCATTTTTTGAAAAATCAGCAATATTGGTAAAACCCTGACTTTCTAATTGGTAACGAATTTTCTCCACTGCATGTTGGTACATCTCTTCACTGAGCCCTGTGTACTCCATCCACTTCTTGTTAACCGGCTGAATAACAAAGAGCACATTGACATTCGACTTAGCAAATTGATTGAGGACCAGCTGCAAATCATTGTACTCAGAGGACTTGAGGAAGTTGTAATTTTTTTGATACCCTTCCCATTTTTTTAAATCCTTTTGAATCTCTCTCGTATAGAAATGATTTTCCATCCCCATATCGTTATTGGTCGTATTTGCTTCTGCGTCCTTACGAACAATTTTTTCTAACTCATCATAAGAAAATTGATCCGGAAGATCTTTTAAATAGTTCTCCACGTGTTCCTTGTACTTGAGTTGTCCTCGAATGGAGAATTGTCCAAAGAGAGCGGATTGTTTTTCGTTGAATCGCGCAAAAATATCAATAGCAACCTGATCAACATCTGATAATTCTTCACCCTTTGACAGTTTTTGAACAATGCTTTTTAATGCAACATTAGGATTCTGCTTTAACAATCGAATAGCCGCATGCTTTGCAGCAATGTCACCAGATTGATTTCCCAAAAAAGCTGTCAATTGGTCACTGTTAAAAAATCTCTGAAACGCTGCTGGTTCATAATCTGTCTCCGTAAACCACTGAGGCGAAATCACAAATACAGCCTGCTTATTCTCTATTTCTGGTAAAATTTGCTGTAGGCCAAAATATTGATTGAGAGAGGCTGCTCCTGCTTGACCTAGAAAGTAAGGACGATAGGGACGATGGTATTTTTCCGCTAAAACAGCTGGATGGACACTATCAAATCGAATCCATTCACTGGACCCTAGAAAAGGAATAAAACGCATATTTGGATCCGTAAGAGCCCTTACTTTTTGGCTTCTCTCTTTAAAACTCTCTGCACTAACAGAAGCCGCCGAATATTTCTCCTCCGTCAGATTATGGCTTGTTGTACTTGGATAAAAAAAGATGAGTAGAAGAACCAAAAATCCAGCAATGAAGATAGGCCCGAAGATCAGCCACAAGCGTTTAAGCATTCTTCAACTCCGTAATACCTTCTACGATTTTATTAGCCGTATTCCAGTCATCACGACCGAACTCCGTCACTGGAACACGAATGTCAAAACGGTTTTCAATCTCAACAATCAATTCAACCGTTCCCATGCTATCCAAGACACCGGCATCAAAAAGATCTTCATCCATCATGTCAGAAACATCTTCCATAAACAACTCATCAATAATTTCAATAACTTCTGATTTGATATCCATTTTTTATATCCTTTTATTTTTTAAACCATAAATCATTCAAAAATCCAGAAAAGATTAAGAATGAAACCATCACGACATGGAAGGTGACAACCATGCCAAGCAACTGAATCCAGCGATTCTCAGGTAAGGAACCCTTTCCAGCTTTTTTCCGTTCTTTATTGAGCGCTTTTTTCTTACGAACCCAAGCGTCATTGATGACCAGCCCAATCCCATGAAAAAGTCCATAGGCGATATAGTACCAGGTCACACCATGCCAAAATCCCATAATCAGCATATTGAGAATATAGGCTACACTTGAGGTCACATTGCGATTTTTAAAGACCTTCTTTCTGGTCAACACCATGACCATCCGCATAAAGACAAAGTCACGGAACCAGAAAGACAGACTCATGTGCCAGCGATTCCAAAACTCTTTTAAATCCCTTGACAAAAAGGGCTTGTTAAAGTTGATAGGACTATGAATACCCATCAAGTTTGAAATAGCTAAGGCAAACATAGAGTAGCCCGCAAAGTCAAAGAAGAGCTCCATACCAAAGGTGTACATGACCGCTAAAGCGTAGAGGTTAAAGAAACCACCTGTCTGCAAGGCCAAATTTTTCAGCGGAGGCAATAATGTCTCTCCTAAAATGTGAGCCAAGATAAACTTGTAGAGGAAGCCCAGCATGATATATTTGACAGCCTCTTCTAGCATATCCATCAGCTCATCCCGCTCAGGAATGGTCTCGTAATTTTCATTGAAGCGTTTGAAACGATCAATGGGACCACTTGAGAAAGTCGGCATAAAGAGAAGAAAACGTAAGAATTGCCAAATCGTTAAATCTTTGATGACACCGTCTCTCAACTCAACGATAACCCCAACTGCACGAAAGGTTAAGTAAGAAATCCCTAAAAATCCAAACAAAGATTGAGGTCCATGAATAGCAGGAGATACTTTCACAAAGACGATTGGCAATAGGGATAGAAAGCTAACCAGGTAAAATATCCATTTACTATCCCGTTGTTTCCTGTACCTTTTGTAGAAAGATACAAGCAGCACTTGCCAGATAACATAAAGGATCAAAGCGCTTATTTGATTCGTCTTTCCACCGACCAACATGGTGACGATAAAGAAGAGACTAACGAGCACCTCGTACAAGGCAAAGCGTTTCTTGAAAAAAAGACCGATAAAGATAGGTAAAGTCGCAGCAATTACGTATAAAAAGTACTGAAGATCACCATAAGGTTCCAAATGAGGTAGCTGTTTATAAAGCTCCATCATCTACTGTTTACCTCGTTAATCAAGCCCTTGATATCAATTTTACCATTAGGCGTTAGCGGTAAACTATCTCGATAAAGAAACTTAGACGGCATCATATAGGACATCATGATATCTGCTAGGTCTTCCTTGATAGCCTTGGTAATATCGATATCACGTTCAAATTGCTGACGGACACCGTCCTTTAGGATGACATAGGCCAGTAGATTTTGTACCTTGTGGTCCTTGTTATAACGTGGGACAGCAACAGCAGACTCGATAAAGCGAGACTTGTTGAGGTTTTGAGAGACATCTTCAAGCTCAATGCGATAACCATTAAACTTAATCTGGAAATCCATGCGTCCACCATAGAGAAGTAAGCCTTCATCTGTCATGGTTCCCACATCACCTGTGTGATAGGCTGGCAAGCCTTCAAATTCAAAGAAGGCTTCTGCCGTTTTTTCAGGATTATTCATATAGCCTTTTGAAACAGCTGGCCCAGAAACGATGATTTCTCCCTGTTCACCATTTGGAACTTTCTTACCTTCCTCATCAATGATAAAGGTCGGAGAATCAGCCTTGGTATAGCCGATTGGCAGGCGTTTGAGAGTCTTCAACATCTCGTCTGTTACAGCAACTGCTGACAGGGCTACTGTCGCTTCTGTTGGACCATAGGCATTGATAATACGGGCATTTGGGAATCGCTCGCGCAGTTTTTGAGCTGTTTTGACCGTCAATTCTTCACCATCAAAGTAGAAATGCGTGATTTCTGGCATTTTCTCACTATTAAAGTCTTCTGACAACATAGCCATATCTGCAAAGGACGGTGTTGAGGTCCAGATAGCGATTGGCAAGGAAAAGATGGTCGCAAAGAGTTGCTTAAAGTCCTGAGTGACGGCTGAAGGAAGAGCGAAGAGCGTACCACCTAGTGCCAAGGTCGGCGCCCAGTAC
>CAURRB010000069.1:0-5778 GCA_963527085.1 Streptococcus oralis | reverse complement strand
ACAAGTCTAGAGGATGTTTTCAATGCCTTTAACGACTATGCCAAACAAATTACCAAAGGTTTGTTTGTATACGGTGAAGATCCTGAGTTGCGTAAGATCACAGCCAATGCGCCAATCTATTACTATGGGTTTGAAGCAGAAGGCAATGACTTTGTAGCTAGCGATCTTCTTCGTTCTACGACTGGTTCAACATTCACCGTTCACTTCCGTGGACAAGAGTTGGGTCAATTCCACATTCCAACCTTTGGTCGTCACAATATCATGAATGCGACAGCTGTTATCGGATTTCTTTACACAGCAGGATTTGATTTGAACTTGGTGCGTGAACACTTGAAAACATTTGCGGGTGTTAAGCGTCGTTTCACTGAAAAAATTGTCAATGATACAGTGATTATTGATGACTTTGCCCACCATCCAACAGAAATCATTGCGACCTTGGATGCGGCTCGTCAGAAATACCCAAGCAAGGAAATCGTAGCAGTCTTCCAACCGCATACTTTTACAAGAACCATTGCCTTGTTGGACGAATTTGCCCATGCATTGAATCAAGCAGACGCCGTCTATCTAGCGCAAATCTATGGATCAGCTCGTGAAGTGGACCATGGTGATGTCAAAGTAGAAGACTTAGCCAATAAAATTAACAAGAAACACCAGGTTATCACTGTTGAAAATGTTTCTCCACTCCTAGACCATGACAATGCTGTTTACGTCTTTATGGGTGCAGGAGACATCCAAACCTATGAATATTCATTTGAACGTCTTTTGTCTAACTTGACAAGCAACGTCCAATAAGGAAAACAGATGGAAATTCCAATCACTATAAGGCAAGCTACCCTATCAGATTTAGAAGAAATGTTGGCGATTAAAGAAGCCAATCCTTCGTTAGAAGAGGCACTTAGCCGCCAATCCTTAGAAGAGAGTATCCGCAAGACTGCGGGTACCTTTCTTGTAGCTGGGAATGAAAATCAGCTCGTGGGCTATATTTTAGGAGAAGCTCAGTCTATTCATCCCAAATGGATAGAAATAAAATTCTTGACTATTCATCCTGACCATTGGGGACAGGGGCTGGGAACTCTTCTTCTTGCAGCCTTGAAACAGGTGACAGTCGAACTAGATTATCAAGGTATTCTTTTGCAAAGTCCTGATGAACTACTATCTTATTTTGAAATGAATGGCTTTGTTGAAGAAGTGACCGAGAGTCATTATGGCAGTGGTTCTGAATGGTATCTAATTTGGGCCAATCCTTTTTATCAGGAGGAAATATGAAAATCAGACAAGCAAGATTTTCGGATTTAGATCGGATTATAGAGATAGAGCTAGAGAATTTTTCACTGGAGGAAGCCATTCCTCGTTCGGTCTTTGAGGCCCATTTGCGGGAAATTCAGACCAGTTTTCTGGTAGCTGAAAAAGAGGGGCGTATTCTTGGTTATATCGAAGGTCCAGTCGTCCCACACCGCCATCTACATGATCAGTCTTTTACAGAAAAAATAAAAGACTATAGTCATCAACCTGGAGGTTATATTTCGGTGACTTGCCTATCTATTGCCAAGGAAGCACAAGCTTTGGGGGTAGGTAAAAGACTATTAAAGGCTCTGAAAGAAGTCGCTTTAGAACATGAGCGAGAGGGCATTAACTTGACGTGTCATGATTACCTTATCTCCTATTACGAAAAGCACGGCTTTGTTAATGAAGGAATATCCCAGTCAAACTTTGCTGGGGAAACATGGTATGATATGGTTTGGCAGCCAGAAAAAAAAGAAAACTAGCTAGGGAATGCCCTAGTTGGTTGCTTTTCTGCGACTTTTAAGATATAATATTATGGATTGTCAACAAGGAGGTAATGCTTTTGACTGAAAAATCAAGAGAAGAAGAAAAATTAAGCTTTAAAGAGCAGATTCTACGTGATTTAGAAAGAGTAAAAGAACAAGATAGAAGAGAGAAGGAAGTAGAGATTCCAAATCTGACGGCTTCATCATCTCAAGCTAGTTCAGCAACTCCTTCAGATCTTGAACCAGAAACATCAACAGAAGAGTTGATGGCTGATTCCCTATCTGTTGTCGATAAAATCCTAAAAAATGCACCAAGTGTTCCTCCACTTTCAAGTGCTAGAACTGATGAAACGGATGGACAAGAAGAGAAAGAGATTAGACAGCCAATCATTGACAAGATTGAAGTTGTAGAATCTGAAGAACCTCTAGTAGAGCCGATTCATCTGGCTGAAGAACCTGTTCAACCTAAGGTAGAACCAGTTGAGCTTAAACCCGAAGAAAAAGAATTTAATGATACTCCAACAAAGGTTGCCGTAACCTATAAAACAGAAGACAAGAAAGAGGAAATCACCCCAGGAATGCCTGAAAGAGTTGAGCCTGTTTCTACAGAATCCAGCAGTGGATTAGCTGATGCTCCACGTCGTAGTCGTCGTCAAGGTGCAACATCAACTAAGAAAAAATCAAAAGCCAAAGGTTGCCTAGTAACAGTTCTAGTTCTCCTAGTACTCGTTGCAGTTGGCGGTTACTTTGGTTATGGTTATGTTCAAGATTCCTTGAAACCTGTTGATGCGAGCTCTAAGGATTACGTAACGGTTCAAATTCCAGACGGTGCAAATGTTCAAGAAATTGGAAGCACCTTGGAAAAATCTGGTTTGGTTAAACATGGACTTATCTTTAGCCTTTATGCTAAATACTATAGCCATGCTAACTTGAAGTCAGGTTATTACAACTTGAAGAAGAGTATGAGTACGGATGAGTTGATTCAAGAATTGGAAAAAGGTGGGACTCCTGAAGCTCAGGCACCTGTTCTTGCAAATTTGACCATTCCAGAAGGCTATACATTAGAGCAAATCGCTCAAACAGTAGGACAACTTCAAGGTGAATTTAAAGAACCTCTTACTGCGGATGCTTTCTTGGCAAAAGCTCAAGATGAGACCTTTATCTCACAATTAGTAGCCAAGTATCCAAACCTACTTGGAAGTCTTCCAACAAAAGATAGTGGCGTTCGTTATCGTCTTGAAGGCTACCTTTTCCCAGCGACCTATACGATCAAAGACAGTACAACTGTTGAAAGTTTGATTGATGAGATGGTAGCTGCTATGGATAAGGCTATGTCACCATATTACGCTACGATCAAAGAAAAGAATCTAACGGTCAATGAATTGCTCAGCATTGCTTCTCTTGTCGAAAAAGAAGGAGCTAAGACCGAAGACCGCAAGAAAATCGCAGGTGTCTTCTATAACCGCTTGAATGCCGGTATGCCACTTCAAAGTAATATCGCTATCCTATATGCTCAAGGAAAACTTGGTCAAAAGATTAGTTTAGCAGATGACGCTGGAATTGATACAACGATTGATTCACCATACAATGTTTACACACACCTTGGCCTCATGCCTGGACCGGTTGATAGCCCAAGTTCGGATGCGATTGAAGCAAGTGTAAACCAGACAAAGAGTGAGTACTTGTACTTTGTAGCCAATGTTGAAGACGGTAAAGTATACTTTGCAACAACAAAAGAAGAACATGATCAAAACGTTGCAGAGCATATCAATAGCAAGTTACCTCAAGCAAGTAGTTCAAACTAAAATTATGTGGTTTTCCACATAATTTTGTTTTAAAAAAGTAAATAGAAAAGAAAGTTAAAAAAATGGCAGAAAAAACTTACCCAATGACCCTTGAAGAAAAGGAAAAACTAGAAAAAGAATTAGAGGAGTTGAAACTCGTCCGTCGTCCCGAAGTCGTAGAGCGTATCAAGATTGCTCGTTCCTATGGAGACCTTTCAGAAAATAGTGAGTATGAAGCAGCGAAAGATGAACAAGCTTTTGTTGAAGGACAAATTTCAAGTCTAGAAACAAAAATTCGCTATGCTGAAATTGTTAATAGCGATGCAGTTGCCCAAGATGAGGTAGCAATCGGTAAAACAGTAACAATCCAAGAAGTCGGTGAAGACGAAGAAGAGGTCTACATCATCGTCGGTTCTGCAGGTGCAGATGCTTTTGCTGGTAAAGTCTCAAATGAAAGTCCGATTGGCCGTGCTTTGATTGGCAAGAAGACTGGCGATACTGCAACGATTGAAACACCAGTTGGTAGCTATGATGTCAAAATCTTAAAGGTTGAAAAAACAGCCTAAATAGGATGAAAAAGGAGTAGTGAAGGTTTTGCCTTGCTCAACTCCTTTTTGGTTTTTTGGATAAAAAGGAGACTATATGAGTGAAAATAAGAAGAAAAATAAAATGGAGCGTGGTTTAACCAATCGCCATGTGCAGGTGATGGCCATTGCGGGAACAATCGGAACCGGACTTTTCCTAGGTGCTGGTCGCTCTATCAGCCTTACTGGACCTTCTATCATTCTGATTTATATGATCACAGGAGCCTTTATGTTTTTGATGATGAGGGCTGTTGGGGAGATGCTGTATCAGGATCCCGAACAACATACCTTTATCAACTTTATCACCCGTCATTTGGGGAAAGGCTGGGGATATTTTTCAGTTTGGTCTTATTGGTTGTCAGTTGTCTTTATCGGTATGGCAGAAATCACTGCCATCTCAGACTATGTCCGCTTCTGGTTTCCCACATGGCCTAGCTGGATGATTCAGCTTGTCTTTTTAACGATTTTGGCTTTGGTCAATCTGATTGCGGTTAAGCTCTTTGGAGAAGTCGAGTTTTGGTTTGCTATGGTTAAGATTGTGGCGATTTTAGCCATGATTGCCACTGGGGTATTTATGGTTTTGACAGGCTTTAAGACACCGCATGGTGTTGCAAGCTTGGCAAATATCAGCGATCAGTTCTCTCTTTTTCCAAACGGAGTTATGAACTTTGTCATGGCCTTTCAAATGGTATTTTTTGCCTATCTGATGATTGAGTTTATCGGGGTGACAACTTCTGAAACAAAGAACCCTCGTCAGGTCTTGCCCAAAGCTGTTAAGGAAATTCCTCTCAGAATTATCTTCTTCTATGGGGGAGCTCTCATTGCGATTATGGCCATCATTCCTTGGTCTTATCTTAATTCTTCAGATTCTCCATTTGTAACGGTTTTTGAACTGGCAGGGATCAAGTGGGCGGCGGCTCTAATCAACTTTGTTGTCTTGACCTCAGCAGCGTCTGCGCTTAACTCAACTCTCTACTCAACAGGGAGACACTTATATCAGATTGCCCATGATTCGCCCAATCGTTTCTTAAAGGCCATTAAGGTCGATACCCTTTCTCGCCACAATGTTCCACAAAATGCCATCATCGCCTCAGCGATCTTGATTGCTCTGGCTGCCTTTATCAATGTGTTGCCAGGTGTTTCAGATGCCTTTGCTTTGATCACCGCATCCTCATCAGGTGTTTACATCGCGATTTATATCTTGATTATGGTGGCCCATCTCAAATACCGCAAGTCACAAGACTTCATGGCTGATGGCTACCTCATGCCTCAGTATCGCTTGCTTAATCCCCTAACCATTCTCTTTTTTGTCTTTGTTTTTGTGACTCTCTTTTTGCAAGAGTCCACTTTCATGGGGGCAGTTGGTTCTGCCATCTGGATCCTTGTTTTTGGGATTTATAGTCAGTGGAAATTTAGAAAATAAATCATGAACTCATCAACTCTGTTTGGTGAGTTTTTCTAGTTTGACAGTCCATCGAAATAAGACTATAATCAAGCTGTAGTAGTTTATTAGGAGGTTTGGATGCACGTTAGATTAGAAAATAAGGAGTCGCATAAAGCGCAAGAAATAGGGGATTTGATTCGTGCTTATAATCGTTCTAAAAGAGAAGAGGCTGAAAGCGAGCCACTGAACCTTTATGT
>CAURRB010000068.1:0-5998 GCA_963527085.1 Streptococcus oralis | reverse complement strand
GACTAGTTTCTGTTCATTGTCATGTCAGGTCAGATGAGAGGGGAGGTCTAGTTGATTTTGTAGTAGAATCATGTTATAATACAAAATACTTTGATTATGAAAGGAAAAGACATGAACAAATATTTTAAAATGACTCTTTGTATAGCTCTACCATTAGCTATCTTATTGGGATGTTCAAAACAATCAACAACCTCATCAACTAGCTCAGCAAAAAGTGAAACTACTCAGGTAGAATCTACTAGCCAGCAAGCTACAGAAAACAAATCTGAAGTAAAAACTGTGACCTTTGTAAATGATACTCGTACTGGCTTTAATTCTACTTTAACCTACACTGTAGATGGAGACAAAGTATTGAAACAATCAGGTCATAATGTCTATGATCCAGAGGCTCTTGATACTACTGCTGAAACTCTTAAAGCATTTGTTGAAAAAACTTATAATGGATATCAAGGCCTCAAAGGTGTTACTCATAGCATCAAAATCAAAGATGGAAAGGTCGTTCAAGATGCTGAAGTCGACTTCACAGTCGCAAGTCTTGACGAACTGAAAAAAGCAATGCCGAATGAATATTATGGTATTGGAAACCGTGTAAGCTTTGCTGCTTCGAAAAAAAAGCTTAAAGAAGCTGGTTATACTGAACAAACCAACTAATGAGTCGTGCTCATACAAAAAATTCTTGGTCGATGACCAAGAATTTTTTCATTCCATCTCAAAAACGTCACTCTCTTGTTTGTTTGGTAGAACCAATGAAAGCAAGATTCCGATAATAGCAGGCACTAGCCATGGAAGAGAGGCTGACGCAAACGGAAGGGCATTAATCAGATTTTCTAGAAACTCAATCTTAAAGGAACTTCCAAGGACGCTTGCAAGAGCAATAGCTGTAACAAGCCCAATAGTTAACTGCATGCCCGGTTTTGATAGGGCTACAAACTTATTAACAATCACGATCATCACAATGGCGATGGTGATTGGGTACAAGATTACCAGTACTGGCACTGAGTACTTAATGATTGCATCCAGACCAAGATTTGCAATAGCAAACCCAATCAAGGTAAAGGCAGTTGCATAGACCTTGTAGCTGATTTGTGGGAAACGTCCGTTAAAGAACTCTGCTGTCGACACAATCAATCCAACTGTCGTTGTGAAGCAGGTTACAGTTACCATAACAGCAAGGAAGAGTTGAGCTGTTGAACCAAAGATTTCCTGAGTTGCTTGCGACAAGATATAAACACCTGGAGTTCCACCCTTCATGGCTTCTGCCGGCACTGGGAAGTGATTTCCAAGGAATCCTAGACCAATATAGAGAGCGCTAAAGGCAAGAGCTACAACGATACCAACCACCCAAATAGTTGAAATGTATTCTTTCTTACTGGAGAATCCAAGTTGTTTCAAGGTTTGAACTGCAATCACACTGAAGGCAACTGAAGCAAGGGCATCCAAGGTGTTATAACCTTCTAGGAATCCTGTACCAAAGGCAGAAGCTTGATAAGCAGCTGAAGCCGCTTGAGGGCTTGTTCCACCATATTTGAAGGCACCTAGTACAACCAAGATAACGATCAATAAGGCAAAGACTGGCGTTAAAACACGTCCGATTCGATCCAAAATCTTTGATGGATTGAGTGAAATCAGATAGGCTGCTGCAAAATAAAGCACAGTAAAAACAATCAATCCTAGACCTTTGTTTGCTTCGGATAAGAGGGGGCTAATCCCAACTTCATAAGCTGTTGTGGCTGTACGCGGAATGGCAAAGAAGGGGCCAATTGATAGATAGAGGACTGCAAGATAAAGTGTCGCAAACCAAGGTGAGATTTTCTTAGAAATCTCGTGAATGTATCCTTTCGGATTTAGCGTTCCAATAATAAGTGTCAAGACGGCAATACCGACACCTGAAAAGACAAAACCTGCGATGGCAGGAAGAAACTGTTCTCCAGATAGGGCACCTAGAGAAGGCGGAAAAATCAAGTTCCCCGCACCAAAAAATATTCCAAACAGGAGCAAGCCTGTTAGGGCACCTTTTTTAGCCATAATAATCTCCTTCATATTTCTAAAATACTGACCTAGTATACCATGATTAAGACTCTGAAAAAAGTATCCAAAATTAATCATTGAATGTTTTCAATATTTTTAAAAATAAGAATTATCTAAAAACAAAATCCCTCACTCAGTTGGAACCGAGCAAGGGAAGATTAGGGTCTATCACTATAGAGGTTTAAAGATTTTCAAAGGCCGTCATTCCACCTTGGACATTGATAACGTCATAACCCTGTTCAGCTAGAAACTGACAAGCACGCGCTGAACGCATTCCTGATTTACAAATGACATAATGCAAGAGGTCCTTGTCCAACTGATCATAAGTATCAGCCAATTGACTAAGTGGTAGGTTCTGAGCACCTTCTAAATGAAGCGTCTCGAACTCTTCTACTTCTCTCACGTCCACTAAAGAAAGTTGCTCATTTTGATAAAGCTGGTAAAATGCATCGAAGGCTATTTCTTTCATTCTTTTTCTCCTAAAATAGCTTTAATTCTTTTTTTCAACTCTGGCACCACTTCTGACTCAAACCAAGGATTCTTAGCCATCCAGATTTGATTTCGTGGTGACGGGTGCACCAGAGGGAAAAATTCTGGTAGATAGTCTTTGTAGTGTTTCACCCGCTCTGTTACCTTGCCACTAACTTTCTCATGTAAATAATAGGCTTGGGCATATTGCCCAATCAAGAGAGTTAATTGAATATCGGGCAATTCTTGCAAGAGTTGCGGATGCCATTTTTCTGCAAAACCTGTACGAGGTGGAAGGTCGCCTGACTTGCCATGTCCAGGAAAGTAAAAATCCATTGGCAAAACTGCAAACAAGCCTGAATTGTAAAAGGTATCTTCATCTACACCTAGCCAGTCCCGCAAGCGATCACCACTCTTATCCTTCCAATAAATCCCAGCTTCTTGCGTTTTAAGCCCAGGAGCCTGACCGACAATATTGATGCGAGCTGTCTTTGGCGCCGCAAAGAGAGGTTCAATTCCGCGTTCTGTATAGCTGGTATTCTGCGGATCCGCCATAATGGCTTGCTTGATTCTTTCGATTTGAGACATCTGTTTTCCCTCCAAAAAGAAGTCCAAGCATAACATCTCAGACTTCTATAGTTTTATTTGATCAATTCATAAATAGCTTCAGCATAGATTGCTGCTGCTCGGAAGAGATCGTCCAAGGCGATAAATTCATTGGCTTGGTGCATGGTATCGATTGAGTCCGGGAACATAGCACCGTAGGCAACCCCACGTTCCAGCAAGCGACCAAAGGTACCACCACCGATGACTTGCTCGTGACCTTTAAGACCAGTTTGTTTTTCATAGACATTCAACAAGGTTTGCACAAGCGGATCTTCCATTGGCACGTAGTGAGGTGTGTGACCGTGTTCAGAAAGGCTAACAGAAGCAACTGGCAAGGTTTCAAGGACTGACTGGATGTGCTCTGGGCTTGTTCCTTTTGGATAACGGAAGTTAAGGGCAATGGTATTGTCAGCACTTGCTTCGTCAAAGCGGAAGACACCTGCATTCATAGAAAGGGAACCCATCTTTTCATCCACATGAGCAACCTTGAGATTTTCACCCTCATGGTCATTCAAGAGAATCTTACCAGCGATGTCGAGGTAGTCTTTTGCAGGTCCTGCAAAGTCAAACTGACTGAGGAAGAGGGCCAGGTAGGTCGCACCATTGACACCTGAAGCAGGCATAGCACCATGGGCTGATTTACCAATCACAGTCACCTTGAACTGGCCGTTTTCTTCTTGGATTTCTCCTCTGAGTTTGTGTTCTGCAACAAAGGCATCTAGTTTAGCTTGCAAGTCAGCCAAGTCACCTGAAACGACTGCTGTTGCTGATTCAGGTACCATGTTTTCACGCAAACCACCTGTGAAGCTGTGAAGGCGAGCTGCACCAGTATTTTCACCTGCAAAATGGAGATATTCTGTGATATTCCCTTTTTCACCATTGATGATAGGGAATTCAGCATCTGGAGAGAAACCGAAGTCTGGTTTCGCAAGTCCTACATGTTCAAAGTAGTAGTCCATGTCTGCCCAGCCTGATTCTTCATCTGTTCCGACGATGAAACGAACTTTTTTAGAAGTTGGAAGCCCCAATTCTTTGATGATTTTCAAACCATAGTAACAAGCTGTTGTAGGCCCCTTGTCGTCTGAAGCTCCACGCGCATAAAGGCGACCGTCTTTGATAGTTGGTGTATAAGGGTCCGTGTCCCAACCGCTACCAGCTGGCACCACGTCCATGTGAGCAAAGATTCCGAGAACTTCTTCTCCTTCACCAAACTCAAAATGTCCTGCGTAGTTATCAACATTTTTAGTTGGATAGCCATCACGGTCTGCGATTTCAAGGAATTTTTCCAAGGCTTTTACTGGCCCAGGTCCAAATGGATGCTCAGCATCGGCCTTGCTATCATCACGTTCGGAGTTGATTTCCAAAAGGCTAAACAAGTCAGCCAAGAGGTCTTCTTTGCGTTTTTCTACTTCTGCTGTAAAATCAATAACTGTCATTTTTTCTTCCTATCTCTTCTCGATAATTTCATCTACTGGCAAGCGGTAGCTTGGTTCCAATTTCTCATCTGTGTATCCAACTGTGATCAAGAGTTCTGGACGGAATCGGTCTTCAATGTCCAAAACTTCGTTGGCTTTTGATTTGTCAAATCCAAGAATAATGTTAGAACCGATTCCTTGGTCTGTCAGAGCAAGAACCAAGTTCATGGCAACCAAACCTGCATTGAGGGCTAGGTAGTCGCTGACTTGTTGTTCACTGTAACGCGCAAATTCAGCTGGCAGATTCTTCATAAAATATTGAAGTTGCTCTTCAGAAAAGTTATTAGCGCCGCCAACTCGGGCAATCTTACGAGCACGTTTAGCCAAATCTGTGTCGGTAAACAAGGCAATGGTTACAGGTGCTGCTGATACCTGCTCAAAGTTCGAACCATAAGCCAATTTTGCCAATTCAGCATTTTTCTCACGAACAACCACAAACTTCCATGGCTGGCTGTTGTGGGCACTTGGGGCCAAGGTTGCGATTTCGATAGCCGTACGCACATCTTTGGGATCTACCGGTTTATCAGTAAAATGCTTAGTCGCATGACGTTTTTTATTTAATTCAAGAAATTTCATAATCGATTTCCTTTTCTAATTCTACTGCATCCATTCTACCATATTTTGAAAGAGCTTGCAGAGATTTTTCATAGAAAGAAATTGGAACACGGATGAAGTCCTGGATTTAAACTTATCATTAAAATCAGATTTTTCCTCATCCAGTTCCAACTAATTTTCAGGGGTTTTAAGAAACTAGTCTACCTTATATTCTGACTTTATAGCCTCCAAAAATTTCTTCACATCCTCAACATACCCATGCTTTTCAATTAAACTAGCTAAGAGTTCTAGATTGTGCCCCCGATAGTTGTCATCTCGGCGTAGTTCTTCATACATTTCGATAAAAGGAAGACCCTTGGACTTGGCCAATTCTAACTCTGCTTCATAGTCATAAGCAACTTTTCGGAATAGAATGTTTACTAATTCCCCATATTCTACTTCTATCACAGCATACTGAGCACGGTGATTTTTTAACGCCTCCCAATTAAAATAGGGCATGCCAATCGACCCTGGATTGATGATTTGTTGCCCTTGACTGCCATAACGAAGCAACTGCTTGTGAACATGACCATAGACTGCCACATCAACTTCATCATCTAGGAGTTGGTCAAATTTCTCTGTATCATTCTCAACTAGCAAGTCACCACCATAGTTCTTATTTGGCAAATTATGAGAAAGAGAAAAACGCAGTCCGTCAACTTCTCTCTTTTCTAGCATAGGTAAGCTTCGTAGCCAGTCAATCGTTGCAGGATCCATTCGCTCCATCAAATACTGCGTCATACGCAAGAGCTGGACTTCCTGTGGGTCTTCCAAGCCATATTGCCCATCTAAAGCCTCAAGGACACAATCATCCCAATTGCCTCGAA
>CAURRB010000067.1:0-6116 GCA_963527085.1 Streptococcus oralis | reverse complement strand
TGGCAAATGGCGGCCCTCCCTTTTATCGTTTCCCTCTTAGGATGGATGCCTGCCCCTATTGAAATTTCAGCCATCAATTCACTCTGGTCTGCTGAAAAGAAAAAGACCGTCAACTTTAATACAGCGGACGCTCTTTTCGACTTTAACGTTGGTTACATTGGAACTGCTATCCTAGCTGTATTCTTCGTGGCACTAGGAGCACTTATTCAGTATCCTACAGGACAGGCAGTTGAAGCCGCTTCAGCCAAGTACATTTCTCAATTTGTGGGTATGTATGCCTCTGTTCTTGGAGAATGGTCCCGTTATTTGATCACCTTTATCGCCTTTCTTTGTATCTTTGGAACAGTTATCACCGTTATCGATGGTTACTCTCGTGTCAATCAGGAATCGCTACGACTCTTGATTCGTCAAAAAGAGGATACTCGCAAATCTTTGAACATCTGGATGACCATTACCGCTATCATTGGTATCGTAATTATTAAATTCTTTGCTGGACAAGTTTCAACCATGCTTCGCTTTGCCATGATCGGTTCTTTCCTGACAACACCATTCTTCGCTCTTTTGAACTATGTATTGGTGACACGTGAGAATAAAAATCTTCCTTCTTGGCTAAAACTCCTCGCTATCGCAGGATTGATTTTCCTCTTTGGCTTTGCTATTTTCTTTATCTATGCACTTGCCATCGGAAAAGCAGGATAGTTTATAAAATGGCACCCTGACAGGGTGCTTTTTGCATACTCAAAAGCAGTTGAAAATCTCAACTGCCCCTCAGTACTACTTTATTTTTCTGTCTCTAACTCATACAAGTCTGCAATGATTGCTGCGACTTTTTTAATATCTCCCAGCATGCCTCTCATTTCAAAATCTGCTAGAACGGGGAAACCAAAACGCTGGCTGTACTGCTTGGCTGTTAGGCAGTATTGATTGTTAAAATTGCGATTACCAGATCCCACTACCCCAAAACACTTACTAGCATTGTCTCCATAAGCGATAAAGTCGCCCACTGGAGTCGTTAGAATCTCAACATCGCCGTTATCGACACCATTTCCACCTTCCAGATAGGTCGGCAAGAAAGCGACATAGGGATGTTCCATTTCAAAGAATTCTTGGCCTTCCTTGACCAAATCCTTGATATGGATTTTTTGGACCTCAATTTCTTCGTACTGAGACAAGAGATAGTCCTTGAGTCGGGTTACAAAACTCTCTGTATTCCCACTCAGACTGATATAAACTAAGGATATTTTTTTCATATTGACCTCGATTTTTATGTTTACGATATAAAAAGAACTACCAAAATTGTAACTTGATAGTTCTTTTTTGTCAATACTTAGGCAACTTCTTCTGCTTCGGCTTCTTCAGCCAAATCTTTTTGCTGGCGCCACATCTTGTAGAATACCAAGGCTAAAAAGAGGACGTTGATGATGATGAACAAAATATTCGTTCCTTGTGCTAATGCTCCCATTCCTAAGCCGAGGGTAGTATCTTTGATTAATTGAACTGCATCTTGAACATTCATATAGCTATAAACCAAACCAACAATAGCTAGTAGAACATAGCCAATATAAGCATAGTTTGCAAATTGGACGTTTTTACGAACTAAGAACACAAAGGCTACCACAACTAAAATAGCAGATAAAACAATCAAAACTACATTAAAAATTGAGTGCGATGACGCTGTTACTTGGTAAGTATAGTTGACTGTGTCTTCTAATTGCTGAGCAGTAAGCGTCCCGCTATTCGCCAGACTAGCACGAAGCACATCTTTACTTGGCAATGGACTCAAGATTCCAAATAATGACATAGATGAAATAAGGGCTGATAGGACTAACAAGACCCAAAGATAAATAGGATTCTTTTTCATGCTTTCCTCCATAAGATATTTTGAACATTATAGCATTTTTTGTACAGGAATACAACTTTTACAAGCTGGTTTCAACCTGTTTCCGATAAGCTTTCGGTGATTTTCCGCACAATTTACGGAAAACCTTGTAGAAATATCCAACATTACTGTAGCCAACTGCATAGCAAATATCTTCGATACTATCATTGGTTGAAAGCAAGAGCTGTTGTGCTGCCTTGATACGCTGTTTGTTGAGCAGTTCTGCAAAGGTCGAGTTGGTTTCCCGCTTGATCAGCTGACCAAGGTAGACTGGGTTGATAAAGAGATCCTTGCTGATATCCTTAAGCGAGAGCTCTTTCTGATAATCACGCCCAATCACCTCCAGAACGCTCACCACATTTTCATTCATGCGGTACTGGCCAAAGAACTTGGTCAAGGTTTCTTTGATATAGGCAACCAATTCTTCAAAGGTGTTAATGGCATGGATAGCTTTGACAATCTCGGTCATATCATCTGCTTTTAGGTGTTCAAATAAATGAAAGACATCCATGACAAACTGAGTGAAAAGCTGCTTTGTGATGGCCACGCGCGGGGTATTCTTCAAAACAACCTTCTCTAGCAGGGTTAATTCTTCGATGATTTGATTGATATTCCCTTGGATAATCACCCGATAAATCGGCTCGTAATAAGCAAACAAACTTTCGGATTTTTCTAGATTAACAGAACCGTAGAAGAGGACTTTTTCAGCGTTGATCTTCCAATTCTCAAAGGACTGCTGGTAGGGTACTTCAAATGGTGTCACGACGATGCCATCTAGTGGCTGATCAGAGATGAAAATCTGCCAGTCTTGCCCCAAAATATAGTAAGGAATGGTAAAAGAACCTTGCTTTTCCTTTGAAAGTCCTATCCACCAGCTGTCTTTACCTGCTAAGAAGTTGACAAAGCCTTCTTCATCCAATTCTTGGCTGAGAGTCTGACTCTGCTCCACCTTTTCCTGAAGTTGCTGCGCAATCTTTTCTAATAAATGGCCCAACTCCACCTTGTCTACTGGCTTGACCAGATAATCCACGACACTAAGGTTCATGGCTTTCTTGACGTAGTCAAACTCCTGATAACCAGACAGCAAGATATAATAGGTATCTGGAAGTAGCTCTTTCATTTCCCTAATCATCTCAAGTCCGGTCTTATCTGGCATGTTGACATCGGAAATGACCACATCTACTGGATTTTTCTTAACATAGTCCAAAGCATCATCTGCGTGATTAGCTGTTGCGACGACTTGCATATCCCATTTTTCAAAGGGGATTAATCGCTTGAGCCCCTCTGTCACCATGTACTCATCGTCTACTAATAAAACTTTATACATTTCTACCCTTTCTATTCATCCTGGATAGTGATATGGTAACGAACACCTTCTTGCTCAGCTGACTCTACACTGATTTGGTAGCGATCCCCAAAGTAGAGAACAAAGCGTTCGTGTACATTTACTATTCCAATTGATTGCCGCTCTCCACTATAGCTTGCCTCGTGTTCAAAACTTCGTTGAGCTAATTTTTCTTGCAAGCTAGCTAGTTTCTCAGCGGGCATTCCTCGACCATTGTCTTCCACTAAGATTTCAACGAATCCTTGGCCCTTCAGGACTTTGATACTGATGACATTATCCGTTCTGCGATGGTCAACACCATGGGCAAAGTAGTTTTCTACTAATGGTTGGAGTGTAAATTTTGGAATCCTCATTTCTTCCAATTCTGGTGCAATCTTGAAACCATAGGCAATGGATTTAGGATAACGCACCATACAGAGATAGCTATATTTTCGGCAAAATTCCAACTCCTGCTTCAACGTCGTTTCCCGCTCGTCAGAGATATTGTTGCGTAACAAGCTACTAAATTCATAGATAATATCTGCCAGTTCATCTTGGCTTTCCATAACGGCATACATCCGTAAAAACTCCAGAGTATTGTACATAAAGTGAGGATTGATCTGAGCTTGCAGGGCTCGCATATTGGCATCCTTTTGACTGAGCTCTAGCTGATAGATATCGTGGATATTTTTTTCCAGGCGATCCAACATATCATTGGTTGTTTCTGCAATGAGAAGCAATTCTTGGTCTTTTTCAGAGGTATCGATTCGAAGGCCTTCTTCTCCTTGAGCAATCACCTCGATCGAATCTACTAGGTCTACGACCTGCTTTTGGTAATTTGAAAAAGTCTGTCTAAGGGTCACGTACAAAATGATGATAAAGAGAATACTTAGCCCAATAATGACAGCTGAACTCGTCAAAGTTCCTGTAAGAACAAAATTTTTAGGAACAGCAACTCGAACCTGATAACCGTGAGAGGTGACACCTACAAACCAGTTTTCTCGCTCGGCTGAGACCTTCTCCCCAATATGGAACATCTCAGTCTCAAAAGGCGAAGTTACTGTTACAGCCATTGGTATATGGCCTCGAGTATTGTCAATAGCGCCATGTAAAACATCTGGGGATAGGGAGATATAAATCACTCCTAAATCCTTGTCAGACACAGGATCAGAAACAGGAATGGCAAAACTATTGGCTGTTGGCTTAAAATCCTCCGCAGGAACTTTCTCTCCACTGCGTTTTTCTCTAGTCGAAACATATACTTCCTTGTAGTCCTGAAGAACAATAGCCACTCCAGTCACAAAATCATTCCGAACATAGACGTCATCAATATTTTCATACAGGGAAACCGAGATATAAGGCGAAGTTTTACGCTCTAATTGCCAATAGAAATAGTCTGGTGTGCTGAGACTGAAATACTTGTAAATTCCTTCGATGCGGGCCTGATTTTCAACCAAAGACTGAGCAAGTTGGGTTGACTCTCTGTGATAGTATTCCACTTCACTCACTGTCCGAGTGGTCACACGTTCTGCAACCCGTTGGGCCTCTTTCTCACGTGAGTCCCAGTCAGCATACGATAGCATAATCGCAAAACTGGCAATGACCACGATCATAACCAAACTATAAATCCGTAAAAGAGAGTGAAGCCAAAACTGCTTCATTCTATTTTGTCGCCAATTTTTCATGGATACTTTCATAAATAGGTTCCAACATATCACTGATAAAGAAATGCCACATTCCAATTCCTACAAAAAAGAGCAAGGCAGGCATATAATAACCAACTCCTACAAGGAGAGCGGACCCGAGTAAAACCTTGGCAATCGCAGGTAGGCTCATAAAAATCCCGATAAGGGATAGTTTCAAGGTATTTTGGTAGGATAAATCAAAGTACACCTGAAGTTTCAAGGAAACAGTATAGGCTAGAAAGACAAGAGCAACTACAAGGACATTGAGAAAGGTCGCCAAGAGGTGGAAAATCGTCTGGTGGGGCAATTGAACTAGAAGATACAAACCATAAACTAGGACAAGATCCACAAACACAAAACTATAGAAAGCCTGATTACTCTTGATAAAATTGCTCTTATACAATTCCCAAGCTTCCTTCAAATGGTAGGCTCGATAGGTATAACCATGTTCCGCATACAAACTCATAAGAGTTGCACTAGCTGGTGCCAAACCAAATACCACTCCTCCTGCTAGTGTTAATAGCCAGAAATAAGCCGTCGCCATCATTCCCAAAAAGATACGATTAAAGACGAATTCTAGAAATTTTCCCATGCTACTCTCCTTAAACTAACGATGTAACTATTATATCATATTTCAAGCGTTTTCAAAAATATAGAACTCCCATTTACAATCCTCAAAAAGCGTGATACAATTGGTTTTGTTAATTCGCATCAAGGAGATTCTCATGAAGAAAAATATCTTAACCACCCTCTTGGCCGTCGTCCTTTATTTCCTCTGTCTAGGGATTGGAGTAGTACTTGGACACCTGGTCGACCAAACAGGCAATATGTTCTATGCTCCTGCTTTTTCAGCCCTTGTTGGGGGGAGTGTCTACATGCTTCTTTTGACGAAGGTCCCTCGTTTTGGCGCTATCACCACTCTAGGACTTTTTATGGCAATTTTCTTCCTAGCGAGCAAACATGGCGCTGGTGCCTTTCTCCCAGGACTCGCCTGTGGTCTTGCAGCAGATGCCATCGCTCGTCTCGGAAACTACAAAGATCGAATCAAAAACACCCTCTCCTTCCTCGTCTTTGCTTTTAGCACAAGTGGCCCTATCTTCCTCATGTGGATCCGTCCCAAAGCTTACGTGGCCACCTTACTTGCGCGTGGGAAATCCCAAGAATACATTGACCGTATCATGGTCGCTCCAGAGTTGGACAAAATCCTTCTCTTTGTTTCGAGCATCCT
>CAURRB010000066.1:0-6538 GCA_963527085.1 Streptococcus oralis | reverse complement strand
GAGTGGTGGATAAAAATGGAGAGTCGGCTGTAACGACCTATACCCCAGTTGTTGAAAGAGTAACACCAACAGGTTCAGGTGATAAGACAGAGGGTCTACAAGGACAGGTCCAAGAAGGTAAAGTGACCTTCACTCCAGGCCATGCCTCAGTTCCATTCCCAGCTGATTCGACTCCACTATTTGACAATGGTACAACTGTGAAAGAAGTGCCAAATGTTGGTAAGTTCGAAGTGGATGCAGACGGTAAGGTGACCTTCACTCCTGATAAACAGTTCAAGGGTGAAACACCAGAGCTTGAATTGACTCGTGTGGATGCCAACGGAACTCCTGTTACAGTCAAGTACCAAGCGGTGGTGAAAGAAGTAGTTCCAACCAGCACTAACGCAACCAGCACAGGCCCTCAAGGTGTTCCTCAAACAGGCGCCCCAACTTTCCAAGGTGGTGATCCACTGGTTCCAATCGATGAAACAGTAGAGCCAACTTTCGCAGATGGAAGCAAGGAGAAGACTATTCCAGGTCAAGGAACCTACACGATTGCGCCAGATGGTACAGTGACCTTCACACCAGACAAGCAGTTTGTCGGAAACCCAGATCCAGTCACAGTCAAACGCGTAGATAAGAATGGGACTCCAGTTACTGCGACCTATAGTCCAGAATTTACGAAAGTGACACCAACAGGAACTGGCGCAACGAGCACAGGTCCTCAAGGACTTCCACAAACGGGTACTCCAACCTTCCAAGGTGGCGATCCACTGGTTCCAATCGATGAAGCGGTTGAGCCAACCTTTGAAGATGGAAGCAAGGAAAAGAATATTCCAGGCCAAGGAACCTACACGATTGCACCAGACGGAACTGTAACCTTCACTCCAGACAAGCAGTTTGTAGGGAATCCAGATCCAGTTACAGTGAAACGTGTGGATAAGAATGGCACTCCAGTTACTGCGACTTACAGTCCAGAATTTACGAAAGTAACACCAACAGGTTCAGGTGATAAGACAGAAGGTCTGCAAGGACAGGTCCAAGAAGGTAAAGTGACCTTCACGCCAGGCCATGACTCAGTTCCATTCTCAGCTGATTCAACACCACTATTTGACAATGGTACAACTGTGAAAGAAGTACCAAATGTTGGTAAGTTCGAAGTGGACGCAGACGGCAAGGTAACTTTCACCCCAGACAAACAGTTCAAGGGTGAAACACCAGAACTTGAATTGACTCGAGTGGATGCCAACGGTACTCCTGTTACCGTTAAGTACCAAGCGGTGGTGAAAGAAGTAGTTCCAACCAGCACTAACGCAACAAGCACAGGCCCTCAGGGTGTTCCACAAACAGGCACTCCAAGCTTCCAAGGTGGTGATCCACTGGTTCCAATCGATGAAACCGTTGAACCAACCTTCGCAGATGGAAGCAAAGAGAAGTCTATTCCAGGTCAAGGAACTTACACGATTACACCAGACGGTACAGTCACCTTCACACCAGACAAACAGTTTGTTGGAAACCCAGATCCAGTTACAGTGAAACGTGTGGATAAGAATGGCACTCCAGTGACTGCGACGTACAGTCCAGAGTTTACGAAAGTAACCCCAACTGGTACAGGTGATAAGACAGAGGGTCTGCAAGGTCAGGTCCAAGAAGGTACAGTGGCCTTCACTCCAGGCCATGACTCAGTTCCATTCCCAGCTGATTCAACACCACTATTTGACAATGGGACAGCTGTGAAAGAAGTGCCAAATGTTGGTAAGTTCGAAGTGGACGCAGATGGTAAGGTGACCTTCACTCCTGATAAACAGTTCAAGGGTGAAACACCAGAGCTTGAATTGACTCGAGTGGATGTCAACGGAACTCCTGTTACTGTCAAGTACCAAGCGGTGGTGAAAGAAGTAGTTCCAACCAGCACTAACGCAACCAGCACAGGCCCTCAAGGTGTTCCGCAAACAGGTACTCCAAGCTTCCAAGGTGGTGACCCACTGGTTCCAATCGATGAAACAGTCGAGCCAACCTTCGAAGATGGTAGCAAAGAGAAGACTATTCCAGGTCAAGGAACTTACACGATTGTACCAGACGGTACAGTGACCTTCACCCCAGACAAACAGTTTGTTGGAAACCCAGATCCAGTCACAGTCAAACGCGTAGATAAGAACGGTACCCCAGTTACTGCGACTTACAGTCCAGAGTTTACTAAGGTGACTCCAACTGGTAAAGATACTACTTCAGTTAACATTAAGGGTCTTGTTCAAACAGGTACTCCAACATTTGAAGGTGGTAATCCGCTTGTTCCAATCGATGAAACTGTGGCGGCGACATTTGAAGATGGATCAACTGAAAAAGTGATTCCAGGTGAAGGGACTTATGTAATCTCACCAGACGGCACCGTCACCTTCACTCCAGAAGCTAATTTTGTAGGAAAAGGAACAGGCGTAACGATTGTCCGCAAGGATAAGAACGGTACTCCAGTTACTGCAAGCTATCGCCCGACAGTTGTAGATCCATCTACTGGTCATGATACGGCTTCTACAGGAGCAAAAGGCCAACCACAAGTGGCAACACCAGTGTTTGAAGGACATATCGATTCGACTGTACCACCAACATTTGAGGATGGTAGCACGAATATGATTGTTCCGGGTGAAGGAAGCTATACAATTGATAAAGATGGTCAAATTACCTTTACTCCAGAACCAGACTTTGTTGGTACAGCTAAAGGATTGGTTGTGAAACGTTTGGATGTGTATGGAAATGTAGTTACTGCTCGCTACACACCAACTGTCCTTGGACAAACACAAGTGAGTGATGCGACATCAGAAGGTCTTAAAGGTCAAACTCAGACTGGTAAACCAAACTTTACAGGTGATGTCGATCTGACAGTTCCGCCAACCTTTGAAGATGGAACAACTGAAAAAGTCGTTCCAGGAGAAGGAACTTATGTAATCTCACCAGATGGCACCGTCACCTTTACCCCTGAGGCAGACTTTGTAGGACAAGCCAAAGGTGTGAAAGTGATCCGTAAAGATCGCAATGGAAATATCATTTCAGGATTCTATACTCCAACCGTAGTAGAACTTCCAGAGCAAGTGAAGCCGTCTGATAAAAAAGAACTTTCAGTACCTGATTCGAAACCAGATCAATTGACTCAAAACATCTCTGTAGAAAAAAATCAACTTCCAAATACAGGAAGTCAAGAAGATGGTTTGAAAAATCTAGGAATTCTAACAGCCCTAGCAGGTGTCATGACGCTTGGATTGCTAGGTAAAAAGAAACGAAACGATGAATCAGACTAATCATTTTAAGAACCGAGAAATCGGTTCTTTTTTTTTATGACATTTGTCATATTTCCTAGTGACAGAAGCATCTAGCTTCGCTAACTTCAAAAGACTATAATTGAAGTATGAAATGGAGGAAGAAGAAATGAAAAATAAAATGATTGTCGCAGTGAGTTTAGTAGCAGCAGGAGTTATGACCTATCTCATGTTTTCAGGATTGGACGAGGGTTTCTACCATTTTCCTTGGGAGCTCTTTGCTGGCTTTGGAATGATGTCTTGGCTTGTCAGAGAAGGTTTGAAATTGGTCAGAGATGTGAAAAAGGAGTTTGAGGAATGAAAAAAGCAATCATCTATTTCTTTATCAGCCTGTCACTCTTGGTATGGTTAGTGGAAATGTTTACTGGTTGGTTTGACCAAACCGTGCTTCGCCAATTTATTCGTGGTGCTTGGGGTTTTGGATTTATGATTTTTGTCGTTTTCCCTATGGGAATGAAGTGGTTGAAAGGAGAATCTCATGACTGTGATTAAAGTTGAGAAATTGAGTAAGAAAATAAAAGACAAGGAGATCTTGCGGAACATCTCCTTTGAAATCCATCATGGTGAATGTGTCGCCTTGATTGGGCCTAACGGAGCAGGAAAGACAACCTTGATTGATTGCCTCTTGGGCGACAAGTTCGTGAGCTCAGGTCAGGTCGCTATTCAAGGCTTTGCGCCAACAGATCCTCGATTAAAGCAGCTTATTTCTATCTTGCCTCAAGAAAATACGGTGGTTCAAGACTTGAAAGTGAAAGAACTCTTATCCTTCTTTCAATCAATCTATCCAAACAGTCTCTCCAATCAAGAAATTGATGACTTGCTGAGATTTTCGGACAAACAGAAAAATCAGCTAGCGGGCAAGTTGTCTGGTGGGCAAAAACGTTTGTTCTCTTTCGTGTTGGCACTAATAGGTCGTCCGAAAATTCTATTTTTGGACGAACCAACTGCTGCCATGGATACCTCGACACGTCAGCATTTTTGGGAAATTGTCAATCAGTTAAAGAAAAATGGTGTCACCATTGTCTACTCTTCTCACTATATCGAAGAGGTAGAACATACGGCTGACCGCATTTTGGTCCTCCACAAGGGTGAATTGATCCGGGATACGACACCTTATGCCATGCGTGGTGAAGAACAAGAAAAACATTTTACGGTACCACTAACTTATCAGGAAGTTATCAGCACTTTGGACCAGATTCAAGGGCTTGAAATCAAGCAAAATGCTCTTTCCTTCACAACCAAAGAAGCCAGCCAGGTATGGAAAGTCTTGCAAGAACAGGGCTGCATGATCGAAGAAATTGAAGTTCGCAATCGAACTCTCTTAGACAGTATCTTCGAAACGACTCAAGACTAAAGGAGATTGACGATGAAAAATATGACAAGTCTCATGAAAGTGGAAATCATTCTGATGAAACGGCAAGCAGTCTACTACTTGCTATCCATCGGACTTCCAAGTGTGTTTTACCTTATCTTCTCTGGTATGATGTCAGGGTCAGATATTCCAGAAATTGCTCTTCAAGCCTATCTTTTTGCCATGACGCTCTTTAGTATCATGTCAAGTGCTTTTTTCAGTATCCCAAGCACACTCGAGTCTGATAAGACAAACAACTGGCAAAAATTGATTCAACATTCTCCCGTATCTATGGTAGAATATTATGTATCAAAACTGTTCAGCACTCTGCTAACTTTCTTGTTATCAATTACAGTTGTCTTTTCAGTTGGTCATTTTGTTCGTGGAGTTACGCTACCTTGGCTTGACTGGATGGTAATCGGTGCTATTTTGCTGGTCGGAAGCGTGGTCTTTATCAGCATGGGGGTCTTGGTGAGCTTGCTTCCCAGTGCTCAACTGATGACGGTTGTTGGAAATATTGCCTATATTGCTTTGGCTGTTCTAGGTGGACTGTGGTTCCCCTTGGATTCCTTCCCAGAATGGCTCCAATCTATTGGAAAGCTGACTCCAACCTATCAACTGATGCAGGTCGTCTCTACTTATTTGGAGCACCACGAGTTTAACATTCTTTCTGCCTTGGTTGTGCTAGGCTATACAGTTTTCTTTGGTGTACTGGTAATCCAGCTGAAAAAACGGATTGAGGTAAAATAAATCTATGTTGGAAAAATTTAAAAACATTCATTATATGTTTCATATTTCAATTGTGTTTATCATCTTTCCTATAGCGGGTGTCATCGTTGGAGATTACCCGCTTTTAACCTTGCTATGGACCCTACTATTTGTACTTGCCTTCTATTCGGTTTTAATCAGTCAGAATCGCACCGTGCAGTGGCTAGCATGGTGGTCCATGCTTGTCTACATTTTTTATACATCTGTTTGGCTAAGTTCAGGTTTCACATGGTTTATCTTTTATTTATCCAATCTCCTTATTTATGAGCTGGATGAGATTTCTTTTCACTCTTGGCGTTTTGTCAGTTTTATTGTCCTGCAACCATTTATTCTGACCGGAATCTATATGGTCAATCATGTTAGTCCCTGGCAGCTACTCTTTTTCTTGGTGACCTTTATCTTTTCCGATGCAATGACCTTTGGTCTCTATCGAATTCGGATAACAGAAGAGCTAAAAGAAGAAAAGATGAAACAAAATGCCAAGCTCAATCTTTTCTTGGCTGAAAACGAACGCAGTCGTATCGGTCAGGATCTTCATGACAGCCTAGGTCATACCTTTGCCATGTTGAGTGTGAAGACGGACCTTGCCCTCCAGCTTCTTCAAATGCAGGCCTATTCTCAAGTGGAAAAAGAATTAAAAGAAATTCATCAAATCAGTAAAGAATCCATGAATGAAGTTCGTACAATTATCGAAAATCTTAAAACCAGAACCCTTGCTTCCGAATTTACGACTGTCAAAAAAATGCTAGAAATTGCAGGAATTGAAACGGAAATCAATCACCAACTAGATACAGCTAGCCTAACTCAGGAATTAGAATCAACGGCCTCCATGATTTTACTTGAGTTAGTGACCAACATCATCAAACATGCCAAAGCATCGAAAGCTTACTTGAAATTAGAACGAACTGAGAAAGAACTCATTCTAACAGTGAGAGATGATGGCTGTGGCTTTGCTTCTCTAAAAGGAGATGAACTCCATACCGTTCGAGACCGTGTCCTTCCTTTTTCAGGAGAAGTAAAGGTAATCAGTCAGAAACATCCGACTGAAGTGCAGGTTCGACTACCTTATAAGGAGAGAAACTAAGATGAAACTACTTGTTGCAGAAGATCAAAGTATGTTGCGAGATGC
>CAURRB010000065.1:0-6555 GCA_963527085.1 Streptococcus oralis | reverse complement strand
TAACTTACCATTTCTCTGCAAAAAATCGGAGACAGTCTGGTAAATTTTCCGACCAAGGTATTTCACTATGGATAGCACCAGACTGAACTTTCAAGACAAGATTATCCAAGTGTACTCCACCTGCAATCAAATCACGGTAATAGCGAAGCGACGAATCGATATAGGCTTGCTTGATATTGCCAGCCATCAAGGTCTTGTCCGTATCGTCTGCTTCTTCTGTTCCTACATAGATGAAAATGCGCTGTTCAGGCGACAATTTCTTACGCTCGATATAGCGGTTAAAGGCTTCTTGGTGAAGCCAGTTGGCAGATGAGAAGATACCTAGACAACCAATTCGGTCTTGGTACTCTAGTCCGATAAACTGGGTAATATTGCCTCCTAGTGACGAACCAATCATAGCCGTGTGCTGGCGATCAGCTTTGGTTCGGTAGGTTTCATCGATAAAAGGCTTGACCACCTCCATGACAAACTCGGCATACTCCACACCCTTACCGCCAAACTGCTGGCCTGGGATAGGAGATTCTTGAAACTTCCAAGCCGCATACTCATGCATCCGCCCCATGCCGTCATTATCTATAGCAACGACAATCATGCGGCTGATGTCTGGATTTCGTTTAATGGCCGGAATGATCTTCCAAGAGTGTCCGATATAGGACTCCTTGCTGTAAAAGACATTTTGCCCATCATGAAAGTAAACTACAGGATAAAAACGGTCTGTGTCCTTCTCGTAGTCCTTTGGCAGAAGCACACGCACACGACGCTCTTTTCCAGTATAAGGCACCTTGAGTTTGTGTTCTTTCATTTTTAAGTAAAAGTAGGAATGATTCATTGTCAGAAAACTCTCTATATTCAAAATTTTATCTCATTATACCATAAAAATAGAAAAAAAGTCAGTAATTGTCCATTTTAAGGATAAATAACTAACTTTTTCATTTATTTTTTTGAATTCTTCTGGATTTTATAATTAGAGGAGATTGTCAATTAACTCATCGACAGCATCTTTTTCAACCTGGGGAGTGATTTCAGTAATCATAATCCCAGCCACTGCTCGCTCAACCAAGCCTTCAACATCCATGCGTTTTTCATACTGCTCTGCATTCTCTATCTTAGGATTTGTCTTGGGACGGTCAGGCGCAAAAATTGTACAACAGTCCTCAAAAGGCTGGATTGAAATTTCAAAGGTATCGATTTCCTGCGCGATATCAATGATTTCCAACTTGTCCATCGTAACCACGGGACGAATGATAGGAGTGCTGGTCACAGCGTTGATAGTCTGCATGCTTTCCAAAGTTTGGCTAGCTACTTGGCCAAGACTTTCCCCATTGATGATAACTAAACCATTTCGTACCTCACGAATACGGTCGGTAATGCGCATCATAAAACGACGGGTCAAGGTCATGAGGTAGGCTTCTGGCGCCTTAGCCTTGATTTCCTCTTGAATCTCTGTAAAAGGCACCTCAATAAACTGGATATTGCCCCCAAACTTGGTCAATTTCCGAGTCAAATCGTGGGCTTTCTTGAGGGCACCTGGACTGGTGTAAGGTGGGCTAGCAAAGTGGACGGCTTCAATATCAACCCCACGTTTAAGAGCTAGATAACCTGCTACAGGTGAGTCAATCCCTCCTGACAACATGAGCATACCTTTACCAGAACTTCCCACAGGTAATCCTCCTGCTCCACGAAAGGTTTCATAGGAAAGATAGGCAGCCTCTTCACGAATCTCAACCTGAAGATTAATATCTGGATTTTTCATCTGAGCTTGTACGTTTGGAATAGCCTCGAAAACAGCTCCACCAAGAGTTTGATTCAGTTCACGACTATCTAATTCAAAGTTGTGGTCGCTACGCTTACTAGTGATTTTAAAGGTCATCCCTTCCTTGTAGATTTCCTTCATAATCTCTTGGACAGCAGACTTCAGAACGTCCACTGACTTTTCAATCTTATACACAGGAGAAAAGTTTTGAATCCCAAAGACTTGTTTGAGCGATTCTGCAACTGCTGTATAATCAGCTCCATTGAGGTAAGCGTGGGCACGGTCGCGATCTGCGGTTACCTTAACTTGGGGATAGATGGACAAAACGTCCGAAATATTATTACGAAGTTTATTGATGAAACGCATACGATTTTTGTGTTTGGTTGACAATTCTCCGTAACGAATCATAATTTCTGAATACTGCATAAATGCTCCTATCTTACTTTTCTAGTTTGATTGTAAATTAATTTTAGCTTGGTCAAAAACTGCTCGACCTGACTCATATCATTTTCAAGGTCTAGGCTTAAACGCACAGCTGACTGGGCCTTATCCTTGTCCACTCCCATGGCAATCAAGGTCCCCGCAGGTTTTCCAGCCTTGGACGAACAAGCAGAGGTTGTGGAAATGAAAATATCATAGTCTTCAAAGGCGTGAACGATGACTTCACCACGAACACCCTTAATCCCAAAAGTCAGGATATGAGGGGCAAAGTCTTCCTCATCTGAAAAGACAAAAATATCTGGATAATCCAGAAGGGCTTGGCGAATGACTGCCTTCATCTGCCCTGTCTTACTAGCAAAGATATCTAACTTTTCCATAGATAAACGGAGAGCTTTGGCTGTCGCTGCAATCCCTGCCACATTTTCAGTTGTCGAACGATAGTCTCCCTCTTGACCACCACCAGTTAAAAGAGGCATAATCTTCTTACCAGACTTGATATAGACAAATCCAACACCTCTGACACCATGAAACTTATGACTCGAAAATGTTGCAAAATCCACTCGATCTGTCAGATAGTTTTCAATCGGAATCTTAGCGAGTGCCTGAACCGCATCAACGTGGAAAGAAATAGTCGGCTTATCTGCCAACAGTTTTGAAATAGCTTGAATTGGCTGGATAGAACCGATTTCATTGTTAACTGCCATGATGGAGACGAGAGTCGTATCAGGACGTATCAAATCTGCTAATGCTTCAACATCCACAAATCCTTTCTCATCAACTGGGGCAATATCCACCTCAAAACCTTGACTTTTCAGCCATAGGGCTGACTCCTTGACTGCTGGATGTTCAATAGTTGATACGATGATGTGCTTGCCAAACTGGGCTTTTTCAAAGGCCACCCCCTTGATGACCCAGTTATCTCCTTCTGTACCACCTGAGGTAAAGAAGATTTCATTACTCTTCTTCCCAATCAAATCTGCAATTTGCTGCCGGGAAGCATCTAAAATTCGTGTTGCCTGATCTCCCAAACGATGGAGACTAGACGGATTTCCTACAATTTTTGAAGCGACCTGCATGTAAGTTTCAAGTGCTTCAGGATAAGGCTTGGTTGTCGCCGAATTATCAAAGTAGATCATGTTTTCTCACGCTTTCTAAAATCACTCCTTCTATTGTATCACGAAAAGAGACCTGCGACAAGAAAGGGAGTTTTCTCTTTTTTTAAGATTTTTTTAAAGAAATGAGGTATAATAAATCATAGTTAAAGGAGAGTATCATGTCTAACTATCGTAGAACTTCAAAACCAAAAACAGAACACATCAAAAAAGGGTTTACAGTCTTTCAAAAAACGATTGCTACCATCGGTAGTATCCTTGGTCTAATCACCGCTACTATTACCATCATGAACGCTATGGATAATAACAAAAACAACAAGAAAGAACCGACGACAACTCAAACAACTGTTGTCAAGGAAATTCAAAAGGAATCCCCTCAGGAAAATACTACACCTAACAGGGACAACACTTCTACTAAAGAAAATACCACGCAAGAAGAAACTTCTCAATCCAATAAAAAAGAGGAGAAAAAAGAAGAACAGAAAACAACAACTCAGGACTCTTCTACACCAGCTACAAATAAAGAAACAAGCGATAACGGAGCACAGTCAAATACGACGAGTTCTGAAACTAAAACGAACCAGTAATCACAAAAATAGCTTCTTTCCAAATTTGGAAAGAAGCTATTTTTTATTGTTGCAATACTTTTCGTGGTTTGGTTCCCTCAGCTGGACCGATGACACCTGCCATTTCAAGTTCTTCCATCAGACGGGTCGCACGATTAAATCCAACTGACAAACGACGCTGAATCATCGAAGCGCTGGCTTTCTGGGTTTCGATAACCAAAGCCTTAGCTTCTTCAAAAAGCGGATCGCCACCAGCTTCGCCGTCAGAGAAATCTCCATCATTTTCAGGGACGTCTCCTGGGTCAAAGCTGTCATCGTAGTCCGCATCTGCCTGAGCCTTGATGAAGTTTACGATACGTTCAACATCATCATCTGAGATAAAGGATCCTTGTAGACGGACTGGGTGATTTTCATCAATTGGTTTAAAGAGCATATCTCCTCGACCGAGCAGTTTTTCAGCTCCATTTTCATCCAAGATGGTTCGCGAATCTGTACCTGATGAAACTGCAAAAGCCACACGAGATGGGACATTGGCCTTGATAAGACCAGAGATAACATCAACCGATGGACGTTGCGTTGCGAGAATCATGTGAATCCCTGCGGCACGCGCCTTCTGTCCGAGACGGATGATGGCATCCTCCACTTCCTTGCTAGCCACCATCATGAGGTCTGCCAACTCATCCACAATGACAACAATCAAAGGCAGCGGTACTTGTTTGTACTCAGATTGGCTATTAAATTCCTCGACCTTGGCATTGTAACCAGCGATATTTCGTACTCCAACCTTAGCAAAGAGTTCGTAACGGTTTTCCATCTCATCCACCACCTTTTGGAGAGCCTTGCTAGCCTTGCGTGGATTGGTCACAACTGGAATCAAGAGATGAGGAATGTCATTGTAAACCGATAACTCAACCATCTTAGGATCGACCATCATAAACTTGACCTGGTCGGGTCTTGCTTTCATCAGAATACTAGCGATAATACCATTAACTGCGACTGATTTCCCTGATCCCGTCGAACCTGCAACCAGTAGGTGGGGCATCTTGGAAAGATCAAAGGTGCGAGCCGTTCCATTGACAGCCTTCCCTAGAGGAATTTCGAGGAGATTTTCTGGTTTAGTCTGAGACTGTTCCCAGAGCTCACGGAAGGAAACGGTCGCAATCTCAGAGTTAGGAACCTCAATCCCGACTAAGGATTTACCAGGTATTGGAGCCTCAATCCGAACATCCTTGGCTGCCAAGGCTAGAGCGAGGTCATCTGCTAGATTGGAAATGCGGTTAACCCGTACACCGACTGCTGGCTTGACTTCATACTTGGTAACTGATGGTCCAATTTCAGCCCGTTCCACCGTTACCTTGATACCAAAGCTGGCAAAGGTTTCTTCTAGGATTTTGATATTTTCTCGAACAATCTTCTTTTCCTTGGACTGATCTTTGGGTTTATCTGGCGCAAAGAGTTGCAAGCTTGGTAGCTTGTATTCGAGGGCTTCCTTGGCAGAAAAATCAACCTGCACCTCTTCATCCTCAAAGTCTTCTTCCACATCTGAAACGTCAAAGTCAGTTTGAGGGAGAATAATCTCCGGTTCAATCCATTCTTCCTCAGGAATTGGTGGGAAATCGTAGACTGGTACTTCTGATAAGATTTCTCCAGTTTCAGGATCTACAGGAGGAAGCGGCAGCGCATCCTGCTCTTCTTGTTCTCTCTGAATTCTTGCTGCTTCTTCAGCTTCTTGACGTGCCTTCTCTTCTTCTCTCTTGATGAAACGTTCCTGTTTTCTCTGTTCCTGTTTTTCCATGAAGGATCTGAACTGCACTCCAATAAAGGCTGCAACATCATAAATAGACCAGGGACTAACCAAGAGTGCCCCAACTAGAATCAAGAGAACTCCAATAAAGTAAGAGCCGATATTTGAAAAAAGAAAGGCTATGGGAATATAAAGTCCGACACCAAGCAGGCCTCCACCAGCAAAGCTAGTCACCCGCATACCAGTCAGGTCCGTCATAACTTGAGACAGGGTCCCTTTTAGGACTGACTGCTCCAAGCCATATTTCCATACCAAGTAGGCCTCAAAAATCAAGAGCAAGCCAGCAAAGATACAGAGAAATCCTGACAGAAGCCCTTCCTGCTTGCGGATCCATTTAAAAAGAAAAAGATAGATAAGGAGACCACCAATGGCCACATAGGCCAAACTTCCGACAACCAGTCGAATGAGATTGTAAAGAGTGACACCTGCTGCACCGAGTTTGAGGGCTGCAATAATCAACAATAAGGCAATTCCTAAGGAAATCAACATCCTCTGGATAGCCTGTTTTCTTTCGAGTTCTGCTTTAGACGGTCTCCGTCTTGTTTTTGTAGTATTCTTGTTTGCCATTCTTTTATTATACCATATTTCACAGCCATTTCGAAAAAGGTCCATATTCTACTTGGATACTTCAGTATTAAGAGATTAAAATAAAATTTTCTTATCCATGGTTTCCCTCCTTAAGCAATTTCAGAACATCTTTTGGCTAGCTTTCACAATCTACCTGACTGTTCATCAGAAAAAGAAGATATGCAAAATTTTGAAATTTTGATATAATAGAACTATCAAAAAGTAAAGGAATTGATTGATATGAACGCAATCACAGCTCACAGCTCACAGCTCACAGCTCACAGCTCACAGCTCACAGCTCACAGCTCACAG
>CAURRB010000064.1:0-6731 GCA_963527085.1 Streptococcus oralis | reverse complement strand
TAGCATTTTGATTTTTACAAAGAAAGTGCATTTTCATTACAAATAGATTACAAAAGCTAGGAAAATGATTGAATTTTGATGACAGATTCTTCTCCAATTTGATAGGTTCTTTTATCCCCTCTTAGATAGATAAAAGAAGACTATGAAGTCTTCTTTTAGTTTATTTTTGTAGAAAAACAAGCATGGTTTACTTTCGTTTTCTCGCGATCAAGTGAATTGGTGTTCCCTCAAAGACGAAGGCCTTGCGGATTTGATTTTCCAAGAAACGCAAGTAAGAGAAGTGCATGAGTTCTTCTTCATTGACAAAGATGACAAAGGTTGGTGGCTTGGTTGCCACTTGGGTTGCGTAGAAAATCTTGAGGCGTTTTCCTTTGTCTGTCGGTGTTGGATTGATGGCAATGGCATCCATAATCACATCGTTCAAGACAGCTGATGGAATACGGGTGTTTTGGCTTTCGCTGATTTGCTTGATCATCTCAGGCAGTTTATGGAGACGTTGCTTGGTCAAAGCGGATACAAAGACAATCGGTGCATAAGGCAGATATTGGAACTGCTCACGGATATCTTCTTCCCATTTTTTCATGGTGTGGTTATCTTTCTCAAGGGTATCCCACTTATTGACCACGATGATCATCCCTTTACCGGCTTCGTGGGCAAAACCTGCAATACGCTTGTCGTACTCACGGATACCTTCTTCGGCATTGAGGACCATCAAGACCACGTCAGAACGGTCAATGGCACGCATGGCACGCATGACAGAATATTTCTCCGTATTTTCATAGACTTTACCAGACTTACGCATACCAGCTGTATCAATCATGGTAAACTCTTGTCCATCCGTATCTGTAAAATGGGTATCAATGGCATCACGCGTTGTTCCAGCTACTGGACTAGCAATCACGCGGTCTTCTCCCAAAATAGCGTTGATCAAACTTGACTTTCCAACGTTAGGACGGCCAATCAAGCTAAATTTAATGACATCTGGATTTTCTTCTTCGACTTCATGTGGCAGATTTTCTACAATAGCATCCAACACATCTCCTGTCCCGATACCGTGGACAGATGAAATTGGCAACGGTTCACCCAATCCTAGCGCATAGAAATCAAAGATATCATTTCGCATTTCTGGGTTGTCAACCTTGTTAACGGCAAGGATAACAGGTTTATGGGTTTTATAGAGTTTGCGGGCCACGTATTCATCCGCATCTGTAATCCCTTCTTTACCAGACACCACAAAGACGATGACATCGGCTTCTTCCATGGCAATTTCTGCCTGGTGCTTGATTTGTTCCATGAAGGGAGCATCGACATCGTCAATCCCTCCCGTATCAATCATACTAAAGGAACGATTGAGCCACTCACCCGTTGCATAGATACGGTCACGTGTCACACCCTCGACATCTTCTACGATTGAGATCCGCTCACCAGCGATTCGATTAAATAGGGTTGATTTCCCAACATTGGGACGTCCCACAATGGCAATAGTTGGTAAGGCCATGTTTTCTCACTTTCTACAATAACTTTTTCTGTTCTAGATTTTTTCGAGTTGAACTAGGTTCGGCTTGACCAAACTGCTCTGCTAAACGCTGACTCCAAGAGGTAGTCGCACGCGCACCAGCATAGTCTGCCTGTAGTTTGTCATAGTCCAAAATCGCCGCTACTAGCTGTTCTTGGTATTCTTCTTCAAAAACCAGTTGGTTCAAAGGCAGTCTTGGTTTGACATCGTGTTGTTGATTTGGAACACCGAGTGCAATCCCAAAAACGGGGTAGGTATAGTCAGACAGGTTAAAAAGCGCTGCCACTTCTTCCGACTTATAACGGACCAAACCGATAATAACTCCACCGTAACCTAGACTCTCAGCAGCAAGCAAGGTATTTTGCCCCGCAAGAGCCGCGTCCACAGACGTGATAAGGAGACCTTCTACCCCTTGAGGTTGGAAAGTGTCCGTATGAAGGCTTGCTCCCTTTTCCGCTCGATTCAAGTCACCAACAAAGAGCAAAAAGGCTGCTGACTGGCGAATGGCTTCCTGAGGAACCAGTTCGTATAGAGCATCTTTCTTTTCTTGACTGCGCACAAGAATCACAGAGTAGGATTGAAAATTTTTCCAAGATGACGCCATTTGTCCAGCAGTCAAAATCTCTTCCAAGTCTGCCTGAGGAATCTCTTGCTCCTTAAAGCGACGAACTGAAGTATGTGCTTTCATCAGTTTAATGGTTTCTGTCATCGGCGATTTTCTCCTTCTAGTCTCGTTTCCTCAGCCAAATAACGGATTCGTTCCATGACCCGTCTAGCTTCCCAAGTCTCGTCATTTCCATTCTTTCCTTTGGCAAAATGTTTTTCCAAATCTTGGAAATTAAAGTTGGAAGTAAAGAAGGTCGGCAAATCTTCCTGCATGCGGTACTGAAGAATGACTTGAAGAATCTCATCACGCACCCAAGGTGTCGACTGCTCTGCACCAATATCATCCAAGACCAGGACTTCTGCTAACTTGATGTCATCCACCAAGGTCTTCACAGATCCTTCACCGATGGCATTTTTCACATCAATGACAAAGCTTGGATAGTGGAGAATGGTTGTTGAAGCACCACGTTTTTCAGATAGGTCATGAGCTAAGGCCGCCATCATGAAACTCTTTCCAACACCAAAATCTCCGTAAAGATAGAGGCCTTTTCGGATACTTGGGTAAAGGTCAACAAAGGAATAGAGTCTCTCAAAAATCGGCAACCGTCCTAGATCATCCAGGTCAATCTGAGCCAACTTCGCTTTCTTGAGACTTGCTGGTAGATTGATCAACTTGAGACGATTCTTAATCGCAGCCTCTTTTTCTGCCGCGATTAGTTCTGGTGTTTCTTCATAAGACACATCCGCATAACCGTGATTCATAACCAAGATAGGCTTATAGCCACGCGCTATATAGTCCGCATCCCCACGAAGAAACTTATCCCGTTCTGTGATATATTGGTTGAACTTGGAGATGCTACGATTCAACTCCTCTGGACTGAGGGATTCTTTCTGGATAAAAGCCGCCACATCTGGGTCTTTCATAATCTGCTGGACTAGGTCCTGATACCGAAAACGACTTGTCTGACGTTTGATAACGTCACCCACACTTTCCATCTAGTCTCCTCCTTCTTCTAATCGGGCTAACATTTCTTGTTTTTTACGTTCTAGTTCCAGACGAGTCTCCTCACTGGTTTGATTTTTATATTCTGGATTGCTCCACTTAGGAACATTGGTCTTAGTCGAGCTAGTTTTCGATTTTTGGTCTTCTTGGCCTTTTTGCTGACGTTCTCGAATCCGAAGCACAGCTTCTTCTGCTGTTCGAATTTTTTGATAAGCATAGTCATTTGCGACCTTCATGGCATATTTTTCATTGACATTTGCCGAATCAACCTTGTTAAAGGTTAGAAGTAAGACGATATTGATGACTTCATCCAACAAGCCTAAAGACGCCATCTGGTGAAGGAGTTCTCTTTCACTTTGGGTGATGTTCCCCTTACGCGTTTGCTTGATTTCCGCTAAAAAGTGCAGGGGAGTTTTATTTTTGGCTTCCCTGATAATGGTCATTTCTTTGGGGCTAAAGTCAGAAGTAGCTGGTTTTTGTGCTATCTTTTCACGCATGCGTTTGACTGAAATAACCTGAGCCACCGCTGTCGCCTTGGCTAATTGATAGGTTTCAAACCAGGTCCATTTTTTTTCATCTGCGATGGCGAATAATTCCAAAACATCCGCCTGCTCGTCTTCAAAACGCAAGCCATCTCGAGCCATCAGCCGCTGGAAATGTTCCAAGTCAAAATCATTTTTTAACTTGCTTTTAGACTCGCTTGGTGTCACTTCTTCAGTCAGGTTTGGAAATACTTGGCTCAAAGAAACAGAGAGTGCTTCTCCCTCACTTGGAGCCTGCTTCATAGCAGAAACAGCTGTATCCCCAATCTTTTTCTCTAATAATCTGCTATAGACAGAATGACTTAAAAAATCCTGACTGGAGAGGGGAGAATGAAGCTGTAATTCATAAATTTCTCCCCTTTGATAAAGAGTCAACAAATCCAAAGCAGATAAAATTTTAAAGGATTGGAGCAAGGTCGGCATGCCAAAGTTTAAGTGGTTGAGGATATGGGAAAAGAGATGCTCCTTTTGTCCACCATCCCAGAAGGTAATGGCATATAGATAGAGGCTCAGCGCCTCCTGACCGATAATCGGGAGGTAGCACTGCACCAGAGAAGAGGTATCTTGCGACACCCGATTATTCTTTAGAAAAGAAAAACGGTCATTTGGTTTCATCTATTTTTCCTTTTTCTTCTTAGAGGACTGGGTGATCTGCTGAAGCAGGCTCTCCAACTCACTCACATCCTTAAAGCTACGGTAAACACTGGCAAAACGAACATAGGTAATCTCATCCAGCTCCGCCAATTCTTCCATGACTAAAGACCCAATATATTCACTTTGGATCTCATTCTCACTGCGACTACGGAGTTTTTGCTCAATACGATTAACCACCATGTTGATTTCATCACTTGACACAGGACGCTTCTGGGCTGAGCGGATAATCCCATTAAAGATTTTATCTCGCGAAAACTGTTCTCGCGTACCGTCTTTTTTGACGACAACCAGCGTTCTTTCTTCTACTCGTTCATAGGTTGTAAAACGATGCTGACACTCGTCGCACTCACGTCTTCGACGGATGGTATTTCCTTCTTCGGCTTGTCGACTATCAACAACACTAGACTTGGTAGCCCCACATTTTGGACAACGCATGCATTTCCCTCCTTGTCGTTTTCTTTTCATTATACCATTTTTTGAGCAATTCCCAAAACAATTCTTATTTTTACTTGACAAGTTTTTTGTTTTATTGTATTATTTGATTAGAACAAAGAAGACAAAGAAAGGAGACTATGATGTCCTGGTCATTTGATAATACAAAACCGATTTATTTACAGATTATGGAAAAAATCAAATTACAGATTGTTTCCCATGAACTGGAACCCAATCAACAGCTCCCTACCGTGAGAGATTTGGCGAGCGAGGCTGGGGTCAATCCCAATACCATTCAGCGCGCCTTGTCTGACCTCGAACGTGAAGGATTTGTATACAGCAAGCGGACAACTGGTCGTTTTGTCACCGAGGATTTGGACCTCATCCTTCAGTCCCGCAAACAACTTTCCGAGGAGCAACTGCAACAATTCGTCTCTTGCATGCTTCAATTTGGCTACAAAAAAGAAGAACTGCCAAATGTATTAAGCGACTATATTAAAGGAGTTTAAGACTATGACACTACTAGCACTTGAAAATGTAACAAAATCATATGGAGCAACTGCGGCACTTGACAATATCTCACTAGAGATCTCAGCCGGAAAGATTGTCGGGCTCCTTGGACCAAACGGATCCGGAAAAACAACCTTGATCAAACTGATCAATGGTCTCCTTCAACCAAATAAAGGACGTGTCCTCATTAACGGACAGGATCCAAGTCCTGCTACCAAGGCGATCGTTTCCTATCTGCCAGACACAACCTACCTCAATGAAGAGATGAAGGTTAAGGATGCTCTAACCTATTTTAAAACCTTCTATCAGGATTTCAATCTCGAAAAAGCCCAACACCTTTTAGCCGATCTCGGTATTGATGAAAACAGTCGCCTCAAGAAACTATCAAAAGGGAACAAGGAAAAGGTCCAACTCATCTTGGTTATGAGCCGTGAAGCCCGCCTCTACGTTCTGGACGAACCAATCGGAGGCGTGGATCCAGCTGCCCGTGATTATATCCTCAATACCATCATCAACAACTATTCCCCAACTTCTACGGTACTGATTTCAACCCACTTGATTTCAGATATTGAGCCAATCTTGGATGAGATCATCTTCCTCAAAGACGGAAAAGTCGTCCGCCAAGGAAATGTTGATGATATTCGTTACGAGTCAGGTGAATCAATTGACCAGCTCTTCCGCCAGGAATTTAAAGCCTAAGCAAAGGAGATTATTATGTTTTGGAATCTAGTTCGTTATGAATTTAAAAATGTCAATAAATGGTATCTGGCACTCTACGGTGCTGTACTTGCAATTTCAGTTTTGATTGGAGCTTTTATTAACAGTCTTAGCCAGAGTTACAATCCTAACAATGCTGCTTATTTCATCTTCTTTTTAGTACTAGTCTTTGGAGGACTCAGCGTCACTCTTTGGATTGCAACAATCTTTTTAATCATCCGAAGATTCAAGGGTAGTGTTTATGACCGCCAAGGGTACTTGACCTTGACCTTGCCTGTCTCTGAGCACCAAATCATCATCGCAAAACTTTTAGGTGGTCTTGTCTGGTCCATCTTAAGCTATATCGTCTTTATCTTGAGTATATTGATTATCTTCTTCTTAACACCAATAGAAAAAGACTTCACTGCCCTCTATAACTTCATTTCTCCTTACCTCAGCTACGGCTGGCTGTATGCCCTATCACTATTTGTCGGGTCAATCGCATGGATTTTATCCATTTACCTCTCCATCTCTATCGGACAACTCTTTAATGAATATCGAACAGCTATGGGAATTTTAGCCTATATCGTCATTGCCATCGTTATTGGTTATGTTTCTCTCTTCTTCAGAATTGAAAATGACTTTAACGTGATGGCTGGTACAGAAATCTTGCGCGATCTCTTTTTATCAGCTATCTACTATCTCGGTACCTACTACATCTTGAAAAACAAGGTTAATTTGCAATAAAAAATGCCCAGCTAGAAAGCTGGGT
>CAURRB010000063.1:0-6930 GCA_963527085.1 Streptococcus oralis | reverse complement strand
CATTGAACGATGCTGAAACTCAAAAAATGCAAGCATCAGCTAAAGAATTGCAAGCAATTATTAATGAAGCATGGAAAAACCCTGAATTCCAAGCAGCTTCTAAAAACTAATGAAAAAAAGGTTCTCATCCATGAGAATCTTTTTCTTTTTTCTTTTTGCCCCAAAAATACCCCAAAGCAACAAAAAAGCCTATCGACCAAGCAATGAAGCTTGATACAATAGGCTTTTTCTAAATTCATTATTTAACAGCGTCTTTAAGAGCTTTACCAGCTTTGAATGCTGGAACTTTAGAAGCTGCGATTTTGATTTCTTTACCAGTTTGTGGGTTGCGACCTTTACGTGCAGCACGCTCACGAACTTCAAAGTTACCGAAACCGATCAATTGAACTTTTTCACCAGCTGCAAGGTATTCAGTTACTGCTGCAAATACAGCATCAACTGCTGCTGCTGAATCTTTCTTAGTCAATTCTGTAGCTTCTGCTACTTTAGCGATCAAATCTTGTTTGTTTGCCATGTTAACAAATCCTCCAAATAATTTCTAATTAACAAATATAATCATATCCTAAAATCGGCTATAGGTCAAGTCAAAAACACTATTTTGACCATTTTTTCTCTATTTTTTTAGGAATTGTAGCGAATTAGAATCGCCCAAGCATTCTCTCCAGTATGAGTTTGAATAATAGAGCCAGTTTCCAATACAGAGATTGGCTTCTCAACATAAGGTTGCAATAATGCCTTCATCTCATTCGCCCATTCGTTCGTTCCAGCGTAGGAAATTCCAATCTCTGCAACTGATTTTTTGGAAAGAGTCTCGGTTAATTCCTCAAGCCACTTTTTGAAAGTTTTCGCTCCACGTCCTTTGACGATTGGTTGGAGTTCGTGGTTTTTCATCTGCATTACTACACGAATATTCAAGAGTGAGCTTAGTAATCCTGTCACACGTCCAATACGACCACCCTTAACTAAGTTTTCTAGCGTCGAAACACCGATATAAAGTTCTGTATGATTTTTGACGTCCTCTACATGAGCCAAGATCGTTTCTAAATCTTTACCTTCTTTAGCAAGTTTTGCGGCTTCAACAACTTGGAACTTCATTGCTTGATCTGTAAAAGAACTATCAATAACCGTTACATCAGCAGTTGAGAGACTTGCCCCTTGGCGAGCAGCTTCCACAGTTCCAGACAAGGCATGGGACATGTGAATGGCGATAATTTGACTGCCATCTTTACCTAGTTCTTCAAAGACCTCAGCAAACACTCCTACAGGTGGCTGGCTTGTTTTAGGCAGATTCTTACTTTGTTGCATAAGATGAAGGAATTCTCCCTCTTTCAAATCTGCATCCGAATAAAGCACACTATCAATCATAACTGATAGAGGGACAACAGTGATATTTAATTCTTTAACTACTTCTGGTTCGATAGTAACAGAAGAGTCCGTTACAATTTTTACTTGTGTCATAATTCAATCTTTCTATTCTTCTCGATAGGATTGGGATTTTCTCCTTTATTATATCAAAAAAATGATAAAAAATCATAAGTGATCCGATGAAAAGAACTGAATTTTTGGTATAATCTATCTATAGAAAAGTGAGGAACAGCTATGATTCGAAAACTTCAACCGATTATTACCATTATTTTGGGAGCCGCTATCTATGCCTTCGGTCTTACCTACTTTGTTGTTCCTTATCATTTATTTGAGGGAGGGGCGACAGGTATTACCTTGATTACCTACTATCTTTTTCAGATTCCTGTCTCTTTGATGAACCTCTTAATTAATATCCCTTTATTTATCCTGGCTTGGAAGATATTTGGACCTAAGACCCTCTACTCCAGTCTTTTAGGATCTATTTCACTTTCCGTTTGGCTAGCAATCTTTGAGCGCATTCCTTTGCACATCGACTTGCAAGGGGATCTCATCATTGTCGCTTTAGTCTCAGGAGTCTTACTGGGGGTTGGTTTAGGAATTATCTTTAATGCTGGTGGAACCACTGGTGGCTCTGATATCGTTGCCCGTATCCTCAACAAATACACCAATATTTCGATTGGTAAATTGCTCTTTGGGATTGACTTTTTTATCCTAATGTTGATTTTGATTATCTTCCAGGATCTTCGTCTAGTCACCTATACCCTCTTGTTTGACTTTATCATCGCTCGTGTTATCGACTTGATAGGCGAAGGAGGTTATGCTGGTAAAGGATTTATGATTATTACCCAATATCCTGATCAATTGGCCAAAGAGATTAACGATGAACTCGGACGTGGCGTTACCTTTATATCTGGTCAAGGCTACTACAGCAAAAAGGATTTAAAAATTATCTACTGTATCGTCGGTCGAAACGAAATCGTTAAAATGAAGGATATGATTCACAAAATCGATCCTCAAGCCTTTATCACCATCACTGAGGCTCATGAAATTCTGGGTGAAGGATTTACTTATGTGAAAGATTAAAAAAGCTGGGAATTCCCAGCTTTTATTCTTCTTCTGCGAGGGTTGAATGGCGGAACCCGTAAGTAAAGTAAATGACTAGACCAACTAGAAGAGCAATACCAAAGGCAATCCAGGTATCTAGACTATATTGAAGCATAAAGGAAACACAGATAAGAATGGAAAGAATTGGCAAAAGTGGCACCAAGGGAGTTTTAAACTCTCCCTCTTTTGGCATCCCCTTATCCTTTCTGAGTTTTATTATTCCGTAGGCTAGCAAAATGAGATAAGCTAGCGTACAGATATTTAAGAAGGCTGCAATACTGGCTAGAGGAAAGACTCCTGCAGCAATGGCTGAAGCAACTCCTGTTAAGAGGGTCGCATTTTTAGGAACGCGACTAGTCTTGCTTAATTGTTTGAAACTTTGAGGTAAAAGTCCATCACGTGCTAAGCTATAAATCATCCGAGACAAAGCATAAGTCATGGAGATACATACGGTTATCAGGGTTAGAATGGCTACAAGCGAAACATAATTTGCCGCCCAGCCGATACCAATACTCCGTAATGAAAATGCTACTGCATCGTCCACATTGAGCTTACTGTAGTGAACAATCCCTGTCAATACTAAGGTTACCAAGGCATAGAGAATAGTGACGATTGTTAGAGAAAGCACAATTCCGCGAGGAATATTTTTTTGCGGACTTTGAATTTCATCAACTGCCATGGAAATAGACTCAAATCCGAGAAATCCAAAGAACATCAAAGATGCACCCGCCATAATCCCAGTACTTCCACCATATAGTTGACCAAAACCAAAAGGAGCAAAATTCGTCCAATTTTCAGGCTTGATGTACCAAATACCAACTAGGATAAATAAGGCGAGAGCTGAGAATTTCAAGACCACTAAAAGCGAATTAAATCGCAAGGCTGCCTTGGAATTTAATAAAACCAATCCCGTTACCAACGTCAGTACTAAAATAGGCAGAAGATCGATATAGGTTCCTTGTTCAGGGTTAAAGGTTCCATTCAAGGCTTGGGGCATGGAGATACCATAATTACTGAGCAATCCCTTAAAGTAAGCTGCCCAGCCAGACGCCACACCTGAAACAGCCGTCATGAATTCCATGATGGTCAACCAGCCAGCAATCCAGGCTGGCAATTCTCCTAAAATCGCATAGAGATAACTATAAGCACCACCAGTTGCGGGTACACGAGAGGCAAATTCTGCAAAAAAGAGAGCTGATAGAGAAACACACAGGGCAGAAATCACAATGGAAATCACTAGTGATGGACCAGCTAGGGTAGCCGCTGCTGTTCCTGTAATGGTGAAAATCCCCGTTCCCACCATAGCACCAATCCCTAGAAGAATCAAATCCCACAATTTCAAATGGCGATGCATCTCTGTCTGTCTCAGACTAACATCCTTGGTTTTAAAAATATTCATACTTCATCTCCACTAAATGTAATTGTTTTATTTTACCATATAAAAGTATTTTTGTGAATATTTATTAGGTTGTTTTTTGAAAAAAATTCTGAACAGAAAGGATTCCTGTTCAGAATTTGCATTTTTACCCACTGATTCTTTCAATTTGTTACCTATCAAGCGAGTAGGCTCAACAGTATACTCCATTGAAAGTTTTTTAGGGATTTGGGATTTTTTAAACTTCAAAGTAAGGGAACGGACGGTCACTATCTAAAGAACGATTTGGAACTTCTTGTTCCAAAATAGCGCGCCAACCAGATACCAATTCTTCAAAAGTCAGTTGTGCTTCTGGAGAAGCTGTTGTCAGCTTCCGACCAAACCAAGCCATGGTTGCAGTTTCAAATTGAAGCATAGCGTACTGGATTACTGGTACATTTGCCTCTTCGTAATTTTCATTTACTGCTCGAGCTACCTCTGGTGCTTGAGGAAGTAGTTGATTGCTGATTTTATCGACAACAGTCGCATCCATCTCTCTCCATGAAAGAAGTTGACCATTTACCTGATAAAAGAGCTCAAAGGTTTCTTGATTTTCCTTAAAATTTGCAAGAACAAAAGCACGTTCTACCAACTCAGGACCACCAGCAGCTTTTACAGCGTTTATCAAAAGAAGCTCTTCCGTTTGTCTCCAATAATCATCAGCTTCTTCTGCAAGATCAATTGTAAAAGGTGGAACAATTTCCTCAACAGGAATTTCGCCTTTATTTGCTTTTTCGACATTACCGAATAATTTTTTTAAAAATCCCATTTGCTTCTCCTTTTGGATTTATCCGACTGAACCTTCCATTTCATAGCTAATCAAGCGGTTCAGCTCAACTGCATATTCCATTGGTAGCTCTTTAGTGAAGGGTTCGACAAATCCCATGACAATCATCTCGGTTGCCTCAGATTCTGACAAACCACGGCTCATGAGGTAGTAGAGTTGTTCCTCTGAAATCTTAGATACTTTGGCCTCGTGCTCCAAAGCAACTTGTGAGTTATGAATTTCATTAAACGGAATGGTATCTGACGCTGATAAGTCATCCATGATAATGGTATCACACTCGATGTGAGAAACAGATTTCTTAGAGTTCTTGTTAAAGGTTACTTGTCCACGGTAGTCCACCTTTCCTCCGCCTTTTGCGATAGATTTGGACACGATAGACGAGCTTGTATGTGGAGCGTTGTGGATCATCTTAGCACCCGTATCTTGGTGTTGCCCTGCATTAGCAAAGGCGATTGAAAGCATGGTACCACGTGCTCCTTCTCCATCTAGGTAAACAGATGGGTATTTCATAGTTGTTTTGGCACCTAAGTTTCCATCAATCCACTCAACAGTAGCATCTTTCAAAGCTTTGGCACGTTTTGTTACCAAGTTATAGACATTATCAGACCAGTTTTGGATGGTTGTATAACGCATATAAGCTCCGTCCAAAGCGAAAATTTCTACAATGGCAGCGTGCAAGCTGTTGCTAGAATAAGTTGGTGCTGTACATCCTTCTACGTAGTGGACGCTTGCTCCTTCGTCAACAATAATCAAGGTACGTTCGAACTGACCTGTATTTTCGTTGTTGATACGGAAGTAGGTTTGAAGTGGGATATCTACCTTAACACCTTTTGGCACGTAGATAAAGGTTCCACCCGACCATACTGCAGAGTTGAGGGCTGCCAACTTGTTATCAGTCGGTGGTACCAACTTCGCAAAGTATTGTTTAAACAAGTCTGGGTATTCCTTGAGGGCAGAATCCGTATCTGTAAAGATAATACCCAATTTCTGGAACTCTTCCTTCATGTTATGGTAAACCACTTCTGACTCATACTGGGCAGAAGCTCCTGCTAGATAAGCACGTTCAGCTTCTGGAATACCGATACGTTCAAAGGTTTCTTTAATCTTTTCAGGTACATCATCCCAAGAACGGGCTGGTTTATCAGATGGTTTTTGGTAATAGATCAAGTCATCAAAGTCAATCTCTGACAAGTCTGCTCCCCAGGTTTGCATAGGCATTTTTTTGAAGGTTTCATAAGACTTCAAACGGAATTCTAACATCCACTCAGGTTCTCCCTTAGCAGCTGATAATTCGCGAATGACTTCTTCGTTGAGTCCTTTTCCTGTCGATAGGACAGGCTCTACATCGTCATGGAAACCAAATTTATATTCACCAAGGTCAATTGGTTTTGGTTCTACTCTTTCTTCAGCCATAATATCCTTTCTTTCATTATATATTTCTATGTTTCTTATTTATCTTCTTGATTTTCAATTGTCTTCTTAAGGGCGTTCCAAGCTAGGGTTGCACACTTAATCCGTTGTGGGAATTTGGCAACACCTGATAAGAAGGCTGCATCACCTAGTTGGTCTTGGCGGTCATCTTTTTGACCTTGAACCATTTCTGAAAAAATGGTCGCAAGCTCTAAAATTTCTTGTTTGGTCTTGCCTAAAACTGCATCTGTCATCATACTAGCAGAGGCAGTTGAAATCGTGCATCCTGAATTTAGAAAAGCAATATCTTCCAAACGGTCCTCTGCATCAAACTTGACAGAGAGGTTGATAACATCCCCACAGGTTGGATTATTGAGACTGATTTGCTCAGCGTCTTCTAACTTCCCTTGGTGATGTGGATTTTTCGAATGGTCCGCCACCACTGCCATATAAAGGCTATCTAGTTTAGAAAGTGCCATTGAAAAACTCCTTTGTCTTTTGTAGGGCATCGACTAGCTTGTCACAATCTGCCTTGGTATTGTAGATATAAAAACTTGCACGAGCTGTTGCTGGGACTTCCAAATACTGAAGCAAGGGTTGCGCACAGTGGTGACCCGCACGAACAGCCACTCCTTCATAATCCAAAGCTGTCGCAAGGTCGTGAGGATGAAGATTTCCTAAGTTAAAGGAAATAACGCCTGAACGTTTAGCCAAGTCCTGCGAACCATAAATAGTCAATCCCTGAATTGCCTGCAATTTTGGAAAGACATATGCAATCAATTCCTGTTCATGAGCTTCAATGGCATCCATACCAATCTTTTCCAGATAATCCACTGCTGCAGCAAGTCCG
>CAURRB010000062.1:0-7023 GCA_963527085.1 Streptococcus oralis | reverse complement strand
ATACGAAGTACATGGACCTTATCCTTGACACAAGACTGAATGCGTTGAAGTCTTCCTTCAAAGGAGCGTTTGAGACGCGAGCCTGTTTCTCGGATATGTTTTTCATCTGACTCTTTGGCACCACGGTAAAGGGAAGAGGAGACTTGGTAATCAGGGAAGAGCTCTGAAATAGCCAATTCTTTCTTATTTGACAAAGTCATGCGCAGACATTCCTTCTCAAAATTAGACAACCCCTTTTCACTGATAATGCGCACATAAGGTTCCTCATCCCCTTGGAAAATAGATAAATGGCCTCGATCTACTAAATCCAATAAGGTTGCCTGAATCAAACGTTCAAAAGTAAATTTACCAAACCCTGATTTGTTTAGGGGATTGACTTCCTCTAAGGAAGTTGAATACACTGCTTCTGCTAGAACCATTGGAGGCAAATCCATCGGTGGCTCATAAAGCCTGTGATCTTTTGGAAAGACCTTTTTAATGCTTGTACTCTGACGAAACATCCTATAGAAGAGAGGAACTAAAAGCAAGAGACTCATAAAAATGACAGGGAACACCCATTTCATCATAATCTCACTTTGCGCTTTTTCTGTCGCTATATTGCTTTCAATTCGGTTAAAATCCGTTAAACTTTCTTCCTCTAATCCTTGATCTGGAGCTCCTGCAAAAGCACTTCTCGGCCAGTATGCGTGTAATTCGATTTGTCTCTTTCTAGGAAGATCTTTCATCTTGACATGATAGAGATTATTTGTTTTTTCAACACTAGAGTCCCTTAGGAGTTGGCCTGCATGAAAATAGAGTTTTTCTGCTGGAGTATCAGAGCTAACCTTAAACTCAATCTCTTTGATGTCTCCGGTACTATCGGTCAAGGGTTGCCAATTTAACTCTGCGATATCCTTATATAAGAAGAGAAGGTTTGTTAGTTTCCAGGTAACCGTTACCCGAACAGTATCTCCGGCATATCCAGCATTGTAAATTTTTACCTTGTAGCCATCCTCTTCCTCCATAGTATAGAAGGAAGCATTTTGAACAATTCTTCCATTTTTAGAGACCTGAACAGTTGGGTCGGGATCAATGTCAAATCCTTCTGGCATTTTCCCAGCTTTTCCGAGTCCAACTAACTGACCATTATAATCATCTCCAAAGCGGTAGGTAATTGTTTCCTTAAAAATTGCAGTATTATCTGCATGAATATTCAAATCACCCTGATAGGACAAGATATCAAAGTCTACTGCAAAAACCAGGCTCGGTATAAATAATAAATAAGCAAACACCAAAGCCAACAGCCATCTTTTTTTCATAATCGGTTCCCTTTCAATCTTTTTACCATTATATCATTTTTTATAAGTAAAGGCTTACTTGTATTGAAAATCTCACTATTTTTAGATACAATAGAGAGAGTCATTTTTAGACTAGAAATAGGAGAAAACATGAAAAAATTATGCTTATCTATCCTTGCTAGCCTAGCCCTTACCTTAGGACTAGTTAGCCAAGTCCAAGCCGACGAATATTTACGCATCGGGATGGAGGCTGCTTACGCTCCCTTCAACTGGACTCAAGACGACGATAGTAACGGCGCCGTCAAAATCGACGGTACCAACCAATATGCCAACGGCTACGATGTTCAAATCGCTAAAAAGATTGCCAAAGACTTAGGCAAGGAACCTTTGGTCGTAAAAACCAAATGGGAAGGACTTGTTCCAGCCCTTACTTCTGGCAAAATCGATATGATCATTGCCGGTATGAGCCCAACCGCTGAACGCAAACAAGAAATTGCTTTTTCAAGCAGTTACTATACTAGCGAACCGGTTCTATTGGTCAAAAAGGACTCTGCCTATGCGAATGCCAAATCTTTGGAAGACTTTAGCGGAGCAAAAATCACGTCTCAACAAGGTGTTTACCTTTATGACCTGATTTCCCAAATTCCAGGTGCCAAAAAAGAAACAGCTATGGGTGACTTCGCCCAAATGCGTCAAGCTCTGGAGGCTGGTGTTATTGATGCCTATGTTTCTGAACGACCTGAAGCAATGACCGCTGAGTCTGCTAACGCTAAGTTCAAAATGATCCAACCTCAACCAGGTTTCAAAACTGGCGAAGAAGATACAGCTATTGCCATTGGACTTCGTAAAGATGACAGCCGTATCAACCAAATCAATGCGAGCATCGAAACCATCTCAAAGGATGAGCAAGTAGCCCTCATGGATCGTATGATCAAAGAGCAACCTGTGGAGTCTACAACAACAGAGGAAGAAAGTAGTTTCTTTAGCCAAGTCGCTAAGATCCTTTCTGAAAACTGGCAACAACTCTTGCGTGGTGCTGGTATCACACTCTTAATCTCCATTATCGGAACCATCACAGGTCTCCTTATCGGACTTGCAATCGGGGTCTTCCGTACCGCTCCACTATCTGAGAACAAGGCAATGTACGCCCTACAGAAACTAGTCGGTTGGATTCTCAATGTCTATATCGAGATCTTCCGTGGTACACCGATGATTGTTCAATCTATGGTTATCTACTATGGAACTGCCCAAGCTTTCGGTATCAACCTTGACCGCACACTAGCTGCTATCTTCATCGTCTCAATCAACACAGGTGCCTACATGACAGAGATCGTTCGTGGTGGTATTCTAGCAGTTGACAAAGGACAGTTTGAAGCTGCAACTGCTCTTGGTATGACCCACAATCAAACCATGCGTAAGATTGTCCTACCTCAGGTTGTCCGTAATATTCTACCTGCTACTGGTAATGAGTTTGTCATCAATATCAAAGATACCTCTGTATTGAACGTTATCTCAGTTGTTGAGCTTTATTTCTCAGGAAATACTGTAGCAACACAAACCTATCAATACTTCCAGACCTTTACCATCATCGCCGTGATTTACTTTGTCCTCACCTTTACTGTGACCCGTATCCTACGCTTCATCGAACGTCGTATGGACATGGATACTTACACTACAGGTGCTAACCAAATGCAAACGGAGGATTTGAAAAAATGACACAACCAATCCTTGAAATCAAACACCTCAAAAAATCATATGGGCAAAACGAAGTGCTAAAAGACATTTCTCTCACCGTCCATAAAGGAGAGGTTATTTCCATCATCGGAAGCTCAGGAAGTGGAAAATCAACCTTCCTTCGTTCAATTAATTTACTCGAAACACCTACAGAGGGAGAGATTCTCTATCGAGGAGAAAATGTCTTAGAAAAAGGCTATAACCTCACCCATTATCGTGAAAAACTCGGTATGGTTTTCCAATCTTTCAATCTCTTTGAAAATCTGAATGTCCTTGAAAATACAATCGTTGCCCAAACGACTGTACTCAGACGCGACCACTCTGAAGCTGAAAAAATTGCCAAAGAGAATCTCGAAAAAGTAGGCATGGGAGAACGCTACTGGCAAGCCAAGCCTAAACAACTCTCAGGGGGTCAAAAACAACGCGTGGCTATCGCCCGCGCACTCTCCATGAATCCTGATGCCATTCTCTTCGACGAACCAACATCTGCCCTTGACCCTGAAATGGTCGGAGAAGTCCTCAAAATTATGCAGGATTTGGCTCAAGAAGGCTTGACCATGATCGTCGTAACCCACGAAATGGAGTTCGCTCGCGATGTCTCCCACCGTGTCATCTTTATGGATAAGGGTGTCATTGCTGAAGAAGGCAAACCAGAAGACCTCTTTACAAATCCTAAAGAAGAACGGACAAAAGAATTTCTTCAACGTTATCTCAGCTAATAAACAAAGACTGCATTCTTTATGCAGTCTTTTTAATTTGTAATTGTAAAGAAAAGGCAGACTCGACTCAGGAATCTGCCTGTGACCACAGTTTAATCTTCAAATTTTTCATGATTTTTTTCATAGAAATCGATTAAACCAAGAGCTGTTTCAAATGAAATATTTTTAACTTTTGCGCGTCCTTGTGCTAGAGCAATGATAGACATTTCACGCGCATTCGTTTCTTTAGAGATACGGTAGCCTGTGATTTTCTTATCACGAACCCAGCCAACAACTGCTTCTACTTTTTCAAAGTTCGACTTAGCCATGTTCTTCTCCTAAATTATTCTTTACAATACTTAATTGTATACGTTTTTATTTCGTTTGTCAATAAAAAAACATATATTCGTCGTAACTATATTATTCTGCATATTTTTATTTGGCTTTTAAAGCCGATAATATATGAGTTCTTATGTCCTCAACTCCATTAGGATTTGCTGGTAGGAAGATTGTATTATTACCCTCTTTATCTGCAAAATTATTCAACGTATCTAAATACTGGTTCGTTAATAGGATAGACATGATTTGTTCTTCAGTTAGCTCAACATTGGCTCCCTTTAACTCTTGGATAGAATCAGCTAGTCCGTCAACAATTGCTTTACGCTGCTCTGCAATCCCTACACCATGTAGGCGATCTTTTTCTGCTTCTGCTTCTGCTGCGGTCACGATTTTAATCTTATCTGCTTCAGCAAGCTCTTGCGCCGCAACTCTCTTACGTTGAGCTGCGTTAATTTCATTCATTGATTGTTTTACTTCAGCATCAGGTTCAACCTTAGTAATCAGCGTTTTGACAATGATATACCCATACGTAGACATTTCTTCAGCCACTTGTTTTTGAACTTCTAAGGCGATTTCATCCTTCTTCTCAAACAACTCATCTAGGGTTAGCTTTGGTACAGATGAACGCAAAGCATCTTCAATATAGGATTTAATTTGGGCTTCTGGACGCATCAATTTATAATAGGCATCTGTGACATTGTTTTCATTTACTCGATACTGAGTTGCCACATTCATCGTTACAAATACATTATCTTGCGTCTTTGTCTCTACAACAATCTCACTTTGCAACAAGCGTAGTTGAACTCTTGCCGCAATCCTATCAATTCCAAAAGGAGCTCGTAAATGAATACCACTATTGCTCAATTTTTGGTATTTACCAAAGCGTTCTATGATAGCGACAGATTGTTGTCGAACCACATACACAGAACTAACCATAATCACTGATGCAATCACCACTAAAAACAATAAAACAAGTAAAATTTGTAAAAACATGGGAATCTCCCCCTTTCGTCACCCTCATTATAGCACCATCATCATTATTACGCAAATAATATGATAATAATTTTATTTTAGCTTAAACTAACATATTATACAAGGTTTCATTCCCATTCAAATTAATATAAGATGGGTCAAACTTTTCCATTCGATGAATCAATCCAGCATAATCATGCTTATTGGCAAGAGCTACCCCAATCAAGACAGGGCCTGTCCCCTTGCTTGCTCGTTTGATATATTCAAAACGAGTGATGTCATCATTTGGCCCCAAAATGTCATTTACAAACTCTCGTAGAGCTCCTGGACGTTGTGGGAAATTCACTACAAAGTAATGCTTGATTCCATCGTAAATCAAGGCACGTTCTTCCATCTCTGGCATGCGGTTGATATCGTTATTTCCTCCAGAAATGATACAACAAATCGTCTTGCCTTTGATATAGTCTGATAGAACTTCCAAGGCTGCAACGCTGGCAGCTCCGGCTGGTTCTGCTACAATTCCTTGTTTGGAATAAAGATCAATCAAGGTTTCGGAAATCAATCCCTCATCCACCCCAATCAGCGTTTCAACATTTTTTCGGGTCGCTTCATAGGTTAATTGTCCAACCTTCTGCACAGCTATCCCATCAGCAAACTTATCAATTTCTTTGAGTTTAACTGGTCCCCCAGCTTCAAAGGCAGCCTTCATAGAGCGAGCACCATTAGCTTCTACCCCGATCACTTCAATAGTCGGGTTGGTTTCCTTAATATAAGTAGAAACACCGGCAATCAATCCGCCACCACCTACTGGTACAAGTACTGTATCAAAATCAATAGACTCTTTACGGGCTTCTTCAAGAATTTCATAGGCTACCGTCCCTTGACCAGCCTGAACATGCGCATCATCAAAAGGATCGATAAAGGTGCGGTTTTCTGTCAATGTAAATTCTTGTGCTGCCTTAGCAGAAGCATCAAAGGTATCCCCAACCAACTTGATTGTCACAAACTCTCCACCGAAAAAGCGAACCTGCCCAATCTTTTGTTGCGGTGTTGTAATAGGCATAAAAATTGTTGCAGGAATCTTCATCTCATTACAAGTATAGGCGACACCTTGGGCATGATTTCCCGCAGAAGCACAGACTACACCACGCTCGCGTTCTTCTTTTGATAGTTGAGAAATGGCATAATAGGCTCCACGAATTTTAAAAGAGCGAACTCGTTGCGCATTCTCCTTTTTGAGATAAATCTTTGCTTGGTATTTTTCTGATAAATAATGATCATATTCTAGTGGTGTATCAACTACTACACCACTCAAAACTTTGTGGGCTTTCACCACATCTTTTGCACTTAGCATTGTCTCCTCCTCAAATACTGTTCAAGATAAAAAACGAGTTAGGTACCCCCAACTCGCCTTCTGTCTCTCTTTACAAGAATTAATTGTAGATTTTGAATGCGTCGTCGTCGTTTTTACCAACGAAAGGCATTGCTTTACGCAATTCTGCACCAACTTTTTCAATTTCAAGGTTAGCTGCTTGTTCACGGTAAGCAGTTAATTTTGGACGACCAGCCTTGTAGTCATTTACAAAGTCATTTGCAAATTTACCATTTTGGATATCTGCCAAAACAGCTTTCATGTTTTCTTTAACTTGCTCAGTAATCACACGTGGACCTGATACATAGTCACCGTATTCAGCAGTGTTTGAAATAGATTGACGCATTTTCTTGAATCCACCTTCATAGATCAAGTCAACGATCAATTTCATTTCATGAAGAACTTCAAAGTAAGCCAATTCTGGGGCATAGCCTGCTTCTGTCAAGACTTCAAAACCTGCTTCGATAAGGGCAGTCAAACCACCACAAAGTACAGCTTGTTCACCAAACAAATCTTCTTCAGTTTCTTCTTTGTAAGTTGTTTCAAGAAGACCTACACGAGCTGCTCCAACACCTTTACACCAGTCCATAGCAATGTTTTTAGCATTTCCTGTTGCATCTTGGTAAACTGC
>CAURRB010000061.1:0-7036 GCA_963527085.1 Streptococcus oralis | reverse complement strand
CGATTCCTCAAATGGTTCGTATTTGTGTTGGTCCATTGTTGGCTTACTTCGCTCAGCTTTATATCGTTAGCGACAACGGAGAAATAAAGGAAGAGGACCTAGACTTATTAGAAAAACAGATTTTAGGTGGTTTGTGGAAATAAGGGAGTTCTAGAAGAACTAAGGTTTATTTACTTGACTTTCAAACAAGCTAAAAAAGACATGTTCTGCTTATTTCAGATTCATGTCTTTTTTGTTGTTGGATTTGGTATTCTTCATAACTCCTCAATCACTTTGCCAAAACAGAAACCGACTTCTCCAGCGGTGCAACGATTTCTCAAGTGTATGGAAGAGGAGATTTCTGGATTGATAAAGACAACTCCTTGACACTCCGTCAGCTTTTGATACAATAGTACAAAATTAGAGGAGGTGGGTTATGATTCAGAAACATGCAATTCCCATTTTAGAGTTTGATGACAATCCCCAGGCGGTCCTTATGCCAACACATGAGGGACTAGATTTAAAGTTGCCAAAGAAGTGCATCTATGCATTTTTGGAGGAGGAAATCGACCGTTATGCTCAGGAAGTAGGGGCGGATTGTGTTGGTGAGTTCGTTTCGGCCACCAAGACTTATCCAGTCTACGTCCTCAACTACAAGGGTGAGGAGATTTGTCTAGCCCAGGCGCCCGTAGGCTCTGCCCCAGCGGCCCAGTTTATGGATTGGTTGATTGGCTATGGTGTGGAGCAAATTATTTCCACTGGAACCTGTGGAGTTCTAGCCGATATAGAGGAGAATGCCTTTCTCGTCCCTGTTCGCGCTTTGCGAGATGAGGGAACTAGCTACCATTATGCAGCACCTTCTCGTTATATGGAGATGCAGATTGAGGCTGTCTCTGCCATTGAGCAAATCTTGGAGCAAATAGGCATCCCTTACGAGGAAGTCATGACCTGGACGACAGATGGTTTTTACCGAGAGACGGCTGAAAAGGTTGCTTATCGTAAGGAAGAAGGCTGTGCTGTTGTGGAGATGGAGTGTTCGGCTCTTGCGGCAGTAGCTCAGCTACGTGGGGTTGTCTGGGGAGAACTGCTCTTTACCGCAGATTCCTTGGCGGATCTAGACAACTACGACAGTCGTGACTGGGGCTCTGAAGCTTTTGATAAGGCACTCGAACTCTGTCTTGCCATTGTGCACCACATGTGAGTGTTCTGACTGTTTTTATGGTAGAATGTAGCTATGTTATTCAAATCTTTTTTGGAAAAAATCAAAACGAATCTGGCTCGTTTATCGCCAGCCCGTCGCATCTTTTTAAGTTTTGCCCTAGTAATCTTCTTGGGCTCGCTCCTTTTAAGCCTTCCCTTTGTGCAAGCAGCAACGTCACAAGCGACCTACTTTGATCATCTCTTTACAACGGTGTCCATGGTCTGTGTGACAGGGCTCTTCACCCTGCCAGTGGCTTCTACTTATAATATCTGGGGGCAGTTAATCTGTATGCTCTTGATCCAGATTGGTGGTTTGGGGCTTATGACCTTTATCGGAATCTTTTATATCCAAGGCAAGCAAAAGCTCAGCCTTCGTGGCCGGGAGACCATTCAAGAAAGTTTCAGTTATGGAGAAACCCAGTCTCTAAAGGATTTCATCCGCTCGATCTTTCTGACGACTTTTTTAGTGGAAGGAATTGGTGCCTTTCTCTTGAGTTTCCGCTTTATTCCTGAATTTGGCTGGGGAAGAGGGATTCTAACCTCTATCTTTTTGGCTGTTTCAGCTTTCTGTAATGCTGGATTTGATAATTTTGGAAGTACGAGTTTGGTAGCTTTTCAAACGGACCCCTTGATCAATCTAGTGATTGCAGGATTGATTATCACGGGTGGTCTAGGATTTATGGTCTGGTTTGACCTAGCGACCCAGATTGGGAAAAAGAAAAAACGCCGTCTGCGTTTCCATACCAAGTTGGTTCTCTTTTTAACGGCGGGAATTCTGCTCTTTGGAACCGTATCGACTTTGTTCATCGAGTGGAACAATCCTGGAACGATTGGAAATCTCAGCGCTCCAGAGAAACTACTGGTTAGTTTCTTCCAGACCGTCAGCATGAGAACGGCAGGCTTTGCTTCCATTGACTATACCCAGGCTCGACCGGTGACCTTGTTCATCTATATCCTACAGATGTTTCTAGGAGGGGCGCCTGGAGGGACAGCAGGGGGGCTCAAGATTACGACCTTCTTTGTCTTGTTGGTCTTTGCTCGTAGCGAACTATTGGGCTTGCCTCATGCCAATGTGGCTCGGAGGACCATTGAACCCCGAACCGTGCAAAAGTCTTTCAGTGTCTTTATTATCTTCTTGCTAACATTCTTGCTGGGCTTGATCCTGCTAGGAATAACAGCAGAGGGAAATCCGCGCTTTATCTACCTCATGTTTGAGACCATTTCAGCCCTTGCGACAGTTGGGGTGACGGCAAATTTAACACCAGAGCTAGGCCAGATAGCCCTCAGCATCGTTATGTTGTTGATGTTTATCGGCCGTATTGGTCCCTTGACACTACTGGTCAGTGTAGCGGAATACCAGCCAGACAAGAAAGATACGATTCACTATATGAAGGCAGATATCACTATCGGATAAGAAAGGAAGAACGATGTCAGATCGGACAATTGGAATTTTAGGTTTGGGAATTTTTGGGAGCAGTGTTTTGGCTGCCCTAGCCAAGCATGACATGAATATTATTGCTATTGATGACCACGAGGAACGCATTAATCAATTTGAACCTGTGCTGGCGCGTGGAGTAGTTGGAGATATCACGGATGAAGAACTCCTTCTATCAGCGGGGATTGACACCTGTGATACCGTAGTCGTCGCAACGGGTGAAAATCTGGAGTCCAGTGTTCTCGCGGTTATGCACTGTAAGAGTCTAGGAGTGCCGACCGTTATTGCCAAGGTCAAAAGCCATACAGCTAAAAAGGTTCTAGAAAAAATTGGCGCAGACGCAGTCATCTCACCAGAGTTTGAAATGGGGCGCTCATTGGCACAGACCATCCTCTTTCATAACAGTGTAGACGTCTTTCAGCTGGACAAGAATGTATCGATTGTCGAGATGAAAATCCCTCAATCGTGGGTAGGTAAAAGCCTCAGTCAGTTGGATTTGCGTGGGCGATACAACCTCAACGTACTTGGCTTTCGTTCCTACGAAAATGCTCCTCTGGATGTCCAATTCGGCCCCAATGACCTCTTGCAGGCAGATGCCTACATCATGGCCGTCATTAATAACCAACATTTGGATACCCTAGCTGAGCTGAGTGAGTAGGAGAGGAAGGGCTACTCTCTTTCCAAATAATTAACGAGTCAATATAAATATTTTATAAGAGGGATTTAAGAAAAATTTTAACTTTTTCTTAATCCTTTTTAATTTTAGGAGATTATACTAGAGTCATCAAAAAAAGAAAACTCTAAGGAGAATCCTATGAAATTCAATCCAAATCAGAGATATACTCGTTGGTCTATTCGCCGTCTCAGTGTCGGTGTTGCTTCAGTTGTTGTGGCTAGTGGCTTCTTTGTCCTAGTCGGTCAACCAAGTTCTGCACGTGCTGATGTCGTCAATCCGACTCCTGCCCAAGTCGTGCCAGACGCTGCTTCGGTGAGTGAAAAGAGCGACTTACCAGCAGAGGTTCTCAAAAACGCAGTCGATGTAGCTCTTCCTTCAGAACAAGCAGACTCAGCACCTAAAGCAAGCTTGGATACCACAAGCTCTTCAGAAAAAGCGGACGCAACTGCTAAAGAACCTGCAGTAGCGCCAAAAGAAGAAGTACAAGCACAACCTGACTCTAAGAAACAAACAGAAGATGCAGTTAAACCTGTGGAAAGTCCTGCGTCTACAGTTTCTGGACAAGACCGTGAAGCTAGTGAAGCGCAACCAGCGACCACCCCAGCTGAAGTGCAAAAAGGTGTGGCTGACAACACCAAAGATACAGTAGATGTCCCAGCTTCTTACTTGGATAGAGCCAATTTCCCAGGTCCATTTACAGCTGGTGTCAACCAAGTCATTCCATACGAATTCTTTGCTGGTGATGGCATGTTGACTCGCCTGATCTTGAAAGCATCCGATAAGGCTCCATGGTCCGACAACGGAACAGCTAAAAATCCCGCTCTCCCACCAGTAGAGAAATTGGGCAAAGGCCTTTACTTTTACGAAGTGGACTTGGCCGGCACCCAAGGAAAATCTGATAAAGAGCTTCTTGACCTTTTGAAACAAAATGGTACACAAAGCTATAAAGCTACTATCAAGGTGTACGGTGCAAAAGACGGCAAGCCTGACTTAACTAATCTGGTAGCGACTAAAGATTTGGATGTTAACTTGAATGGCTTGACCACCCCAGCTGAAGTGCAAAAAGGTGTGGCTGACAACACCAAAGACACAGTAGATGTCCCAGCTTCTTACTTGGATAGAGCCAATTTCCCAGGTCCATTTACAGCTGGTGTCAACCAAGTCATTCCATACGAATTCTTTGCTGGTGATGGCATGTTGACTCGCCTGATCTTGAAAGCATCCGATAAGGCTCCATGGTCCGACAACGGAACAGCTAAAAATCCTGCTCTATTGCCACTTGAAGGCTTGGCTAAAGGTCAATATTTCTACGAAGTGGATTTGAATGGCAATACGGTTGGCAAAGATGGTCAGGCCTTGCTGGATCAACTTCGAGCTAACGGAACCCATACATACCTAGCTACTGTTAAAGTCTATGGATCTAAAGATGGCAAACCTGATTTGACCAATCTGATTGCTACTCGACAAGTAACGATTCGACTTCGTGGAAAAGAAATGGCGACAATACCATCTCAACAAGGTCAGATGAATACGAAGCCTTCTGAAACAGGCTCTACAGGTACGACTGAGGGTATGATGGGTACAAATCACCATATGTCAGATATGAAAGTAGATCAACCAGCTTCTAGCCCAATGGCTAATATGATGAAAAAAGATGATAAAGCGATGCTACCAAATACTGGGGAAGCTCAAACAGCTACAGCTGGCCTTGGTATCTTTGGTCTAGCCTTGGCAGGTCTTGTTGGACTTTTGGGTTTGACAACCAAACGAGAAGATTAAGATTCAAATCACTTAAACATTAGGGAAAATAGTGTTATACTAAAGCAAGTATAACACTGTTTTTATCGAAGGAGTGTCAGATGAAAAAGACAATTTTGCTGGTTGATGATGAGATAGATATTCTAGATATTCAAAACCGCTATCTTATACAGGCCGGTTACGATGTTTTGGTCGCCCATGATGGTAAGGAGGGATTAGAACTTTTCAGAAAAAAATCTATCGACCTCATTATCACAGATATCATGATGCCCAATATGGACGGTTATGATTTTATCAGCGAAGTTCAGTATATCGCTCCGGATCAACCCTTCCTCTTTACAACTGCTAAGACAAGCGAACAGGATAAGATTTATGGATTAAGTTTGGGGGCAGATGATTTTATAGTCAAACCCTTTAGCCCACGCGAATTGGTTTTAAGAGTGAATAATATCTTGCGTCGCCTTAGCCGTGGAGGAGAGACAGAACAGATCGAGTTTGGTGACTTGGTAATCAACCATGTGACTCATGAGGTTCGCATTGGGGAGCAACCATTGGAATTGACAGTAAAATCCTTTGAACTTCTATGGGTATTAGCCAGCAATCCTGAGAGAGTCTTTTCAAAGACGGAACTTTATGAGAAGGTATGGCAAGAGGACTATGTGGATGATACCAATACACTCAATGTTCATATCCATGCTTTGAGGCAAGAGTTGACCAAGTATACGAATTCCAATGCTCCTGCTATCAAAACTGTCTGGGGTTTGGGCTATAAGATGGAAAGACCAAGAGGTAGAAAATGAAATTAAAAAACTATATTTTAGTGGGGTATCTAGTGTCGACTCTACTAACGATTTTGGTCGTTTTCTGGGCAGTCCAACGAATGTTGATTGAGAAAAGTGAAGTTTACTTTCTAGTTGGAATGACCTTGATTGCTAGTTTCATTGGCGCTGCAGTGAGCATCTTTCTTTTGTCGCCAGTGTTCTCTTCTCTGAAACATTTGAAAAAACAAGCTCAGGATATAGCAAGCAAGGATTTCAGCACAGAAATTGAAACCAAAGGCCCATTAGAATTTCAAGAGCTGGGCCAGGCTTTTAATGACATGTCTCACAATTTGCAAGCTACCTTTCAATCACTTGATGAGAGCGAGCAAGAAAAGAGAATGATGATTGCGCAGCTCTCTCACGATATTAAAACTCCCATTACCTCCATTCAGGTTACTGTGGAGGGAATTCTAGATGGAGTGATCAAGGAAGAGGAGCGGCTCCACTACTTAACCACGATTGGTCGGCAAACCGAGCGTCTAAACAAGCTAGTGGAGGAATTGGATGTTTTGACTCTTAACACACAACCTCAAGATACTGCTGATGAGGAAGTCGAAGAGGTCTTTTTAGATCAGTTGCTGATTGAGTCAATGAGTGAATTTCAACTCCAGATTGAACAAGAGGAGCGGGATGTTTACATTCAAGTGTCACCTGAGTCGGCGAAAATCAAGAGCCATTCTGACAAACTTTCTCGCATTCTGGTCAATTTGTTAAACAATGCCTTTAAATATTCAGAACCAGGAACCAGAATCGAGGTTCTTGCCCAATTAACAGAACAAGAACTGACAATCAGTGTGAAAGACGAGGGACAGGGGATCCTTCCTGAAGATTTGGAAAAGATTTTTAAACGACTTTATCGTGTAGAAACTTCGCGAAATATGAAGACGGGTGGACATGGATTAGGACTTGCGATTGCACGCGAACTAGCCCATCAGCTTGGTGGCGAAATCACAGCAGAAAGTCAATATGGCTTAGGAAGCAAGTTTACATTCAGCCTCAATTTGAAATAAAGCCGTAAAATCCCTTTACAAATCTAGCTTTTCATGGTACAATAGCCTTTGTGTGAAATAGCAGCAGGAAAGCATGAAGCTCGTCAACAGGTGTCTTATGACAAGTAACCTTGGCTGTTTAGGCGAAGGGCATCTGCACGAATCAGGGCTTTCTAAG
>CAURRB010000060.1:0-7358 GCA_963527085.1 Streptococcus oralis | reverse complement strand
GACCATCCTGCATAACTGCCACACGGTTGGCAATGTCTTTGACAATCTGCATTTCGTGTGTAATCAGGACAACGGTCAATCCTAATTTTTGGTTCAAATCTTGTAGCAAGGCCAAAATCTGCTTAGTTGTCTTAGGGTCAAGGGCAGACGTTGACTCATCTGAAATCAAGATTTTCGGATCATTTGCCAAGGCACGCGCAATAGCCACACGCTGTTTTTGCCCTCCAGATAGTTGAGAAGGGTAGTTTTCAGCACGATCCGCCAAGCCAACCAAGTCCAACAACTTGGCTACTTTAGCTTTCTTTTCTTCCTTGCTGAGTCCAGAATGTTTAAGGGCAAAGGCCACATTCTCCTCGGCCGTTTTCTGGCTCATAAGATTAAAGTGTTGGAAAATCATCCCGATATCTTGACGTTTCCGACGTAACTGCTCCGCTGTCAAGGTCACTCTGCCGTTAAAAATAACGTCGTTATCAATGGTAATTTTCCCTGCAGATGGCTTTTGCAAGAGGTTAATCACCCGTACAAGGGTTGATTTCCCTGCTCCAGAATATCCAACGATTCCGTAGATATCCCCTTCTTGGATGTGAATGGTCACATCCTTGACCGCTGTGATGGTTCTCTTCTTTTGGTGAAAAGTCACATCAATCTGATCTAACTTGATAATATCTCTACTCATAGCTTCTAATCAGCTCCTCTACTAATTCAATATGGGTGTAATAATCGGCGATTCGCACGTTTTCATCTCCACCGTGGTCTCGACTATTGGCATTTCCTAGACCGAAGGCCACCATTGGTACCTCTAGGGCATCAAAGACCGTATGCATAGGTCCTGTCCCCGCTGTTGTCGGCAAGACTGATACGCCCTGTGGATAGAATTTCTTGGCCAACTCGATCACATTGAGAATGGCTGGTGCGCTCATATCGCTTCGATAGCTCATCTCTCCCAAGGTATAGTATAATTCTACCTTATCAAAGCCATTTTTGTCTAGCTGTTTCCGAATTTTTTCCAGAACATCATGCGGTTCTAGGCCAGGAACCAAACGAACCTCTAGCTTAGCACTGGCTTCTGCTGGCAAAATCGTTTTAACCCCTTGCCCTTGATAACCTGACTGAATTCCTTCGATATTAAGGGCTGGCTCGAAAAAGAACCGTTTTAGAAAGGCTGCACGTTCCTCTTGTAAGAGAGGTAATTCCAAACCATAAATGCGACTAATTTCCTCAGGATTGCGTTGAGCGTAGGTATCTACCAAGGCTAGTTCTCGTTCATTTGGCTCTTGAACATCCTCGTACAAGCCTTCTACCAAGATACGTCCATCAGCAGCTCGCAGACTACTTAAGGCCTGGATAAGATACCACGGCGCCGACTCCACGACACCACCATAACTCGAGTGGATATCCACATCCGCACTTTTCACCTTAGCATCAAAGGTTATAATTCCCTTGTTTCCGCCAGAGATTTCCAGCTGTTCCAAGGCGTTCTTGGTCCCTTGTTCCCAGACTAGCAAGTCCGCCCCACGAAGTTTGTCTGCGTGTTTCTCTAAATACTTATCTAGATCCATGGAAGCAGACTCCTCTGCCCCTTCCATGATAAAGCTGATATTGACAGGCAGGTCATCGTGGTGCTGCATATACTTTCTCAAAGCACTCAAACGAGCTGTGATGTGGCCTTTGTCGTCGTCAACCCCACGCCCATACATAAAGCCATTTCGCACAGAAAGGGTAAAAGGATTCTCTGTCCACACCTGGTCGCCATCCGCTGGCACGGTGTCATAGTGATTATAGAAGATCAAGGTCTTGGCATCCGGACGCGAACTCTTGAAATGCGCCATGACAAAGGGAGCCGTGTAGCTCTCATCAATCTCCACTTCAGCCCCTACACGCTTGAAAATCTCACCCAGATAGTTTGCGACTTCCTTGAGTCCAACCTGCTGGGCAAAGACTGATTTCTTGGAAATTAAGGTGCGTAAGACTTCAAAATAATGTTGGGCCACATGATCCTTCTCAAATTTTTCAATCTGCTCTTGTTTGCTAGGAAAAACCATTTTCTCTCTCTTTCTACTACGTACTTGTGTCCTCAGAACGACAACAAGTGCCTCTTTAAAATCAACTCTCTATACAAAAGCAAGAGGTGGAAACTCTCTCCCACCTCCCTGTGTCTTATTACCAAACTGGTTGGTCCAAACCGTCTGATGTCTCTTCGATAACTTTTTTCACTTCATCAGTGTGGTAAGCTGCGATAATTTTCTTGATAGCATCAGCCTTAGGTGATGATTCCCAATCTTTTTTCGCAACGATGATGTTGTACCATTGTTTTGAGTTTTCATCAGCTTGTTCTTTGAAGAGTGCTTTCTTGTAGTCCAATTTTGCTTCTGTAACGAAGGTATTGTTTACAACGGCAGCATCAACTGATGACAATGAACGAGCTGTTTGGCTAGCGTCCAATTCAGTAATCTTCAAGTTCTTTGGATTTTCTGTGATGTTAGCAACTGTTGCAAGTGCAGTTCCAGAAACATCCAATTTGATCAAACCAGCTGATTGAAGCAAGTAAAGTGCACGGCTTTCGTTTGTTGCATCGTTTGGTACAGCGATTTCACCGTTATCTGGGATTTCTTCCACTTTGGTGTACTTGTTTTCTTCCCCATTTTTACCTGAGTAAAGGCGGATTGGTGAGATGTAGGTATCTGCAATCGCTACAAGGTCTTTTCCGTTTTCTTTGTTCCAGTTGTTCAAGAAGTTGTAGTGTTGGAAAGCGTTCAAGTCTACTTCGCCATCAGCAGTTGCCTTGTTTGGTTGTGAATAGTCTGTGAACTCTGTGAATTCCAATTTAATTCCATCTTTTTCAACCAATTCTTGGATTTTATCCCAACGCGCTTCTTCAGAACCGCTACGGTTAACTGTTGCGATTTTGACAACTGTTTCGTTGTCTGCTTTCTTTTCTGAATTTCCGCAAGCTGCAAGAGTCAAACCTGCGACTGTAGCAAGAGCTGCTACACCGAGCCATTTTTTAATTTTCATGATTCTTTCTCCTTTAAAAATAATACCGTAATAGTATCTCATACTTTATTTGATTTAGCAAATTGTTATTAGATAGGCAGACATATAGTTTGAAACTATATACCTGAAAATTGAGAAATCATCCGTCTTTCTCAGACTGGATGATTTCATACGACTATTTAATATCAGCTTCTGCTGGGAGATAAGTGTCTCCGAAGAACTGTTTAGACAATTTTTCAAGAGTTCCGTCTTTGTAGAGTTCTTGGATACGTTTGTCTACAAATGATTTCAACTCATCTTGACCTTTAGCAAGAAGTGGGTAAACGTAAGGTTGTTGGTCGCTTGGAAGTTCAATGACTTTCAAGTTGTCCAAACCTTGGTTCTTGATAACTGTTTCAACACCAATTTTATCGAAGATCTTGTAGTCAAACTGACCATCGCTCAAACGTACCATAATTTGTTGGAAGTCAGCCTTGGTGTAGTTAAGGACAGTTGGGTTATCTGCGTGTTGTTTGTTGTATTCTTCCAACTGTTTAGCTGATGTAGTAGCTTGAACAATCTCTGTCGATTTCCCACCAATATCATCAAGCGACTTGATACTATCGTCGTCTTTCTTCACAACGAGAACGTTAGGGTTTTGGGCAATTGGTGCTGCATAGAGATATTTTTCCGCACGTTCTTTAGTATAACTAAGATTGTTCACAGCCATATTGTAGCGGTCAGCGTCAAGTCCTGCAAAGACACCTGACCATTCTGTCTTTTCAAACTTAACATCATACTTATCAGAATCTTTAAAGATAGCACGAACCACTTCAATCTCGTAACCAGTCAATTCACCATTTTCTTCATAAATAAATGGCTTTGGAGAACCGTTAGTTGCTACGACGATTTCTTTTTTACCAGATGTTGCTGCTTCTTCTTTCTTATCTCCACCTGAGCACGCTGCTAGTATACCTGCGGCAACGAGTCCTAAGGCAGCAAGAGATGAATATTTGACGATTTTTTTCATGTCATTTCCTCCAAAATAGAATACTTTACTATCTTAACAGAAAATATTTTTTTTCGCCATTATATGATACCTATCTCGGTGATAAGTTTTTCTTATGGCTGATTAAAAGACCAGACGCAAGACTGCAATCAAGACTACCCCAAAAAGAACCGTACCCACTAGATTACGGTAGCGAAAGGCTATCCAAGCCGTTGGAAAGACTGCTAAAAAGTCCAGCCATTTAATCTGAGGAAAGCTCCCAACCTTGCCAGTCACTACGCTGGAAAGGATCAAGGCAAAGATAATGGAAACAGGTAAGAACTTCAAAAACCGCTCAACGATAGCTGGCAATCCCTTGTACTTAACCAAGATGAAGGGAATCATACGAGGTATCCAAGTCACTAGGCCTGAAAAGATAACGGCTAACAAAAGATAGTTACTGACCATCTAAGACTACCCCCATAGTACAACCTAGCAAGGTCGCAAACAAAACAGCTAGCGACTGAGACACTACTGTCAAGAGCAAAAAGAAAGACACCGCAACAACGGCTAGGATCCGCAGCAGATTCCGTACAGGAACCCGTCTTTGCATAATCTGAAATTGCGAAGTAAAAATCCCGATAAACATCCCAACAAGGGCAAAGTCCAAGCCAAAGACCTCAGGATTTGGAAGAAGCCCACCTAAAGCTGTCCCCGCAACTGTCCCAATAAACCAGGCTACATAACTATTGAGATTGTTCCCGTGCATCCACATAGGATGGACCTTGTCTGTATGGGCTAATTCTCCCATCAAAACCCCATAGGTCTCATCTGTCAGGAGACTGGACATACCGATATTTTGCCAGAGACTAGTATGACGGAAATAAGTCGATGCATGCAAGCTTAGCAAAAAGAGTCGCAAGTTGATCAAAAAGACCGTCATAGCAATAGCTGCCACAGGCGCTTGTACCGCAATCAGTGCCAACATGGCAAACTGGGCGCTCCCAGCATAAACAAAGAGGCTCATCAAGCCCATCTCAACAGGTGTCACATAGGGCGCACCGATAATCCCACAAGCCAGGCCAATGCTGACATAGCCAAGGGCAGTCGGCATAGCCGCCTGTACACCTTCACAAAATCCTTTTTCTTTCATCCTTCTCCTCATATTTTCTCCAATTTAGGCTGTTCATCATCACAGCCACAGCACGGACTATTATAACATATTCAAATAAGAGAAAAAAGTTTCGGAATCGAAACTAAGTGCCAGCAAAAAGTGCTGAAGAGGAAGCATCATGGATACATAAGAAATTGATCCACTCGGATAGTATACTTATCGGTTTCTGTGTCTGTAGCATATTTATTTTCTGTCGGATAGACATCGACCCAGAGTTCCCACTGTTGTCCTTTCAATTTGACCTTGTAGCGATAACCGTCATCGTATAGTCCTACCGGATCAGTGGTCATAGACTGGTAATCTGGAAGAGCTTCAAGTTCTGTTTTTACAGTCTGGGATAAGTTATCGAGCAATGCTTGCTGCTCAGCTTTTGAAGTAACGGGAAAATAAGTCGCTACTGTTTCCAAGCGATGCGACTTTGAAAATGTAAAAGTTGCTCGACCAGTATAGCCCTTCAAAGAAATATTTTCGTAATCATAGAAAATGCGGCCTGTTTTATAGAAATAAGAGTCTTCTGCACGCCAAGTATCGCGATAGGCCATTTCCTCTTCTTCCTCCACCTCGCTTGCCTTTCCAAATACTTCTTCAACAGATTTAGGAGACATGCCGAACGAAAGGGATTCAAACAAGACCAGTTGTGTTTTTTTAAAACTCTGGCAAGCTGTTAAAAGCATGAGTAAAGCTCCAAGAGCAAGCAAACTACTGATTATTTTTGTAAATTTCATATTTCTACTATACTAAAAAACTCGGTCATTTGTCCAAGATAAAAGAGTCAACAATTAACTGACTCTTTATTCTATGGTATAGAAGGAAAGGATTACGATGCATGCCTCCGATATTGACTAATCCCAACCCCATACTCCTTATCTTCAGGCTTTTCATGATATCCAAGTTCTGTCGAATAAACCTCGACCCAGAGATCCTCCGTTTGCCCTTGTAATTTGACTTTATATTGATAAGAATCTTGATCTAGTCCTACCATTTCAACTGTCATAGACTGATAGTCTGGTAAAGATTCAATTTCTGTTTTTATAGCCTGCGATAGTTTGCCAAGTAGTTCTTTCTGTTCCATTTTTGAAGCAACAGGAAAAGAAGCCCTCGCTTTTTCCAAGGTATGCCATTTTGAAAATGTAAAATCTGCGCGGATAGTATAGCCTTCCCATCTCATATTTTCGTAGTAGTAGAAAAGACGCCCTGTTTTATAAAAATACGGATCTTCTGCACGCCAAGTATCGCGATAGGCCATTTCCTCCTCTTCCACGACTTTGTCAGCTGCTATAAATGTATTTTCAAAAGATTCTACAGACATATAAAACGAAAGCGATTTAAATAGGACTAACTGCGTACTAGGAAATTCCAAATTTTTAAAATTTTGGTAAGATTTTATAAATAAGATTATCACTCCAAGAGCAAGCAAACCACTGATTATTTTTGTAAATTTCATATTTCTACTATACTAAAAAACTCTATGATTGACAAACTTTGATAGAGTCGGATGCTGTGAAGGGTAAGTGACAAACCGCCATAATAAGAAAAAGACTGGGAAGCCAGTCTTATTTATACGATGTTAAAAATTCTGCTAAACCTAATACCCAAACACCAGTAAACTGACAATGATTAAGAAGCTATTCCACAAGATATGTAAGGCCATAGGCCAATAGATAGAACGAGTATAGCGAAATAGTATACCAAATAGCAAACCTACTCCTGCGTACACGATAAAATCTGTTAACACCCATCCATGTTGTAAAATAGGGATGAGACTAAAGAGAGTGGAGGAAACGATGACATCAACATAGTACTTTTTAAATTTGGATAGAGCTGTCATCAGAAGTCCACGAAAGACGAACTCTTCAACTACAGGCGCTATCAAACTACCATAAAGAATGCGTATTACAAAGTAGCTCATTCCTGTCAAATTAGTCGCCACTTCTCGTATAGTATTCCCATTTTGCGTGCTTGGAAAGATCCGAGTTGTTATATTCACCCACAAAAACATCAGTATAAAAGAAAGAAATAAAACACCGATATAAGACCAACGAAATCGGAGTTGCCCGCACTCTTTCCAATAGTCACTCTTAACAAGAACGATGCTAGCAACCATTCCCTCAATAACTATCAATAAAATTTGAATCCCATAAAATCCAAAATCGGATAACTGGTTCACCGAGTCTAATTTTGCTACAAGATTAAAAATCGAGTAATAGGACACGAGCACCAAAA
>CAURRB010000059.1:0-7802 GCA_963527085.1 Streptococcus oralis | reverse complement strand
AACAGTGGCAGTCAATTTAATAAAACTTTAGATCGCACGAAAGAGGCGGCAGAGAATCTTGAAAAAAAGAAAAAGGAAATTTCGGATCCTAAGGTTCAAACAGCCCTCAAATTAGTGGATGCTGTCTTTGTCAATCAAGAAAATTTTGACCTAGTTGTGAAATCAGCGGGTGCTAGCAATCAAGAAGAGTTATTTGATAAGATTTGGAACGAATATTTAGTCCCTGAGTTAACTAAAATCCGTCCGAATTTTTCAAATGATACCGTCTTTGAATATAAAGGAGAAAAATATCCTCTCAAAATTTATGCTCCTATGTTTTTCAAGGTCAACACCAATGCATTAGGAAAAGCAGGTGCCTATACTCTTGAGGACTATAAGGTGGAGGGCGACATGGTTTATTTGAAATTTATGTCCCCATCTGTTGATACCTACCAATACGAAGTCAAGGCTACTTATCATGATAACTTCCAAGACTTCTTTCAAGGACTGGTGGAAGAGCAACAAAAGGTTGGTCAGTCCGACTATGCTAAGGCTCTAAATATTCGATTTGTTTATCAATTAGCGGCGCTTGATTTTAAAGCTGACAACTACGTAGACCTAGAGGGCATGGATTATCTTGATCGTAACACCCATTACCTTGCCATAAAAGTGGATAATAATGGTGAAGCTAGCCTTGACAATGAAAATCTCGCCAACCTTTTACAAATTAGCATGAAGGCTTCAAACGAGGCCAATAAAGGAAAATTTGAATAAATCTTTAAAGCATAAAAAAATCACCTCAAACAGGTGATTTTTGTGTATTCATCTTATCGATAAACCGTCTTAAATCCGACACTGGATACCCTTACTCTCCCAACTGGGCACTGTAAGCGATAATCTGGTCAACTGTTTCAGACAGAAACTGAATCGTATCACGGAGTGGTTTGTCTGTTGAGATATCCGCTCCGATAATCATGGCTGACTCAAGCGGTGTCTTACTACCACCTGATTTGAGGAGGTTGAGCCAGTCTTCAGCTCCAGTTTCCGAATGTTTCAGATGAAGATAACCTGCAGTCGAGATGACAAGACCAGCAGAGTAAGTGTAACTATACAAGCCCATGTAGTAGTGAGCTTGGCGCATCCAAGTCAGTGCCGCATCGTCATCAATTTCAATAGCATCTCCCCAGAAATCTGTCAAAACTTCCTTCATAATGCTGTTGAGTTTGCTTGCTCCAAAGGTTTCCTCTTCTTCAATCAATGTATAAACCTTACGCTGGAAGGCTGCCTCCAAGAGGTGGGTGATGAAATTATGGAAGTAGGTATCTGTCAAGCGGTGGGCAAGAGCGAAACGTTTTTGACGAGGGTCGTCAGATTGGTGCTCCAAGTAATCACTAAGAAGCAATTCATTGAAGGTTGATGGCGCTTCGACGTAGTAGGTCGACATATGAGCATTGAAGTAACTTTGGTGATTATCTGAAAAGATAAATTGACCAGAATGTCCGATTTCATGAATCAAGGTATAGACATCACTCAAACGACCAGTCCAGCTCATGAGGACATAAGGGTGCACGCGATATGGATCCGCCGCATAACCACCAGAATCCTTGCCACTATTAGCAGCGAAGTCCACCCAGCGTTCTTCTTGATAGCGAGCAACTTCCTGACAATATTCTTGTCCCAAAGGTTCTACTGACTTCATGACCAAATCATAGGCGTCGTCAATAGTCACTTCAGGATTGAGGGCGCTGTCCAAGTCCAATTTCCAGTCTGCAAAGGTCATCTTTTCAAGGCCATTGACCTTGGCAACATGCTTGAGGTATCTCTGGGCAACTGGCGCAAAGTCCTTCATGATGAGGTCAATCTGACGGTCAAACATAGCACGGTCCACTTCTTGCTCAGCCAGAAGATAATCAAAGACTGAGTCATAACCTTTCATATCTGCCAACAATTTCTCTGACTTAACCTGAGCTAGATAGGCTGCCGCAGCTGTATTTTGGTGCTTACGGAGCCCCTCTGAGAAGGAACGGAAAGATTTCTCACGAACCTCAGCGTCCTCGTGGTTCTGGTAGAAATTTTCATAGGTCACAAAGCTGTTTTTATAGGTCTTGCCATGGGCTTCAAAGTCAGCCATTTCAAAGTCCCCAGCTCGCATTTTGGTGTAAATGTCCTGTGGACTGTAGAAAACTTCGCCAAGATTGGTCAGGGCCTTCTCCACATCGGCACCTAGATAGTGGGCTTTTTTGATTTTGGCCTGACGAATGGCTGCCGTCAAGTGAGGTAATTCACCCAAACGGTCCAAGACTTCCTCATCAGCTTCCACCAAGGCATCGTCAAAAAAGGTCAAGGCTACACTGGCATCTGTTTCAAATTCCATCCCAGTTTGGGCAATATTAGCAAAATCTTCATTGCTATAGTCTGTCGTCTGAGGCATAAAGGCGTAATTACCGATATGGCTCATCTGGATGTAGATTTGCTCCAATTCCGCAAAGGCCTTCTCGAAATCCTCAAAAGTATGAAGATTATCCTTGTAATCACGGCTAAATTGGTTGATGTCTTCGCGAGCTTTCTCGATTGCACGCAAGAAATCCTCACGGTCTTGGTATAGGGCTGTTAAGTCCCAAAGTTCCTTTTCTGGAAATTCTGAACGGTGTTTTTGTTCCATTTTCTTCCTCTTATTTTTCTAATTCTACTAAAACACTAAGGGCTGATAAGGCATAAAGCGGTGCTGTTTCCGCTCGCAAAATGCGAGGACCAAGACCTGCCAAGACTGCTCCTTTAGCTTCAAAACTTTCAATTTCTGCAGGTGAGAGACCGCCTTCTGGACCAAAGATAAAGAGCAATTTAGCTCCCTTTTCAAGACCAGTGACTGCTTGTAAGAGGGCCGCGGCTTCTCCCTCTTTTGCTGATTCTTCATAGGCTACTATAATAGAGTCAAACTGGTCAAACTGAGTTAGAAAATCTGCTTTCTTCTCGAAAAGCTGGATACTTGGAACGATATTACGCTTGCTTTGTTCTGCCGCTCCAAGGGCGATTTTTTCTAGTTTTTCAACCTTTTTACCCAATTTCTTGCCATCCCACTTGGCAACTGACCAATCTGCTGGAAATGCCCAGATTTGGCTGGCTCCTAGTTCTGTTACTTTCTGAGTGATAAACTCCAGCTTGTCTCCCTTGGGAAAGCCTGATGCGATAGTCACTTGGATGGGAAGTTCGACATTTTCAGCTAATTCTTGGACCAACTCAAACTGACGATTTTCCACATCTAGCACGCGCGCCAAGCGCTTGATCCCATCATCAAAGACCAAGGTCACTTCATCCTCTTCTTTCAGGCGCATAACCTGAAACATATGCTTGCTGGTTTCCTTGTCCTCAATGGTAACCCGAGAGACTGCACTGCCCTTGACAAAATACTGTTGCATGCTATCCTCCAATCACACCTGAAATATCCTTAGTCTTCTTAAAGACACAGGCATTCCACTCCCCTTGAATCATGTGAGTTTCAAGGAAAAATCCAGCTGACTCAGCCGACTCGCGTACCATGTCCCACTTGTCCTTGATAATGCCACTCATGATCAGGTAGCCTTTATCCTTGACCAAGCGATAAGCATCCTCTGTTAGATGAATGAGAATATCCGCCAAAATATTAGCCACAATCACGTCTGCCTCAATCTCAACACCCTTGAGCAAATCTCCTGCCGCTACATGGATATTTTCCATGCCAGGATTGAGCTCAATATTTTCCTGAGCCACCCGAACCGCCACATCATCCAGGTCGTAAGCGAAAATTTCCTTAGCACCCAGAAGTGAGCTGGCAATAGAAAGGACACCTGAACCAGTACCCACATCAAGCACCGTTTCGCCACCACGAAGAACCTGCTCCAAGGCGAAGAGACTCATCTTAGTGGTTGGATGCGTCCCAGTCCCAAAGGCCATGCCTGGATCCAGCTTGATAATCTTTTCTCCCGCTGTCGCCTCATAGTCTGTCCAAGACGGCACGATGGTCAAATCATGAGTAATGCGAGCTGGTTCATAGTATTTCTTCCAGTTGTCCGCCCAGTCTTCCTCAGTCAAAGCAGTCGTCCCCATCTTGACCTCACCCAAATCCATAAAGTCTGTCAATTCTGCTAGACGAGCCTGCAAATCTGCCTCAACCACTGCCACATCAACCGTTTCAGGATAGTAGGCTGTCACCACGATTTCTTCTTCTTGCTCCACCTCAGGGAAAATTTCACCAAAACGATCCACATTCCCCACATAGTCCATACTGTCTTCGATCGCAACACCTTGCGCACCCAGCTCAATCAAGAGATTGGAGACCAGCTCCTCCCCCTCGCGCTTAACCGTTACTTTTAACTCTTGCCATGTTTCCATAATTAAGATACCAAGCCCGTAAAACACAAAGCCAAAATGAGAAACTCTCTGAAGACGCTTGTGTCTAAGAGAAGTTTATCTTTTTGGAACAGTGTATAGGGCGGGTTCAGTTTAGAAATGTAACCGAACCGTCCTTTCTATTTGTCAATCAATTTTTTCATGTAAACCATATCCATGCCTTCTTTTTCAGGCTCGATATGGGTTTGACGGTAGCCATTTTTCTCATAAAAGGCAACCATGCCCGCATCCTGTAATACCGTACACAAATCCCATTGTGTAATAGTTGGAAATTCTTTTTCCAGTAATCTCAGTCCCTCAGAACCATAACCTTTTCCTTGATACTGGGGTAAAATCGTTGCTGTTCCCAACCAAGCCTTTGTCAACTCTTCATTGGTCTGAACTCGTAAAAATCCAATATTTTCTTCCTTTTCTTTCACAAAGTAGTAATAGCTATTGGGACGCTCAACCAATTTCCACTTGATTCGTTCACGATCCTCTAGATAGGGATCATACTCATCTTGATATTTTTCATAGACAGCCTTAAAGCTAGCTCTTTGAATGGCAATAATGGTTTCTAAATCTTCTGCACCTGCTCGTTCAAGTCTAATCATAGCCTCTTCCTCCAAATAATCTCTCACTCTATCCTGCAACTGGGGCACGACCTTATCTGAGCCAAGAAACTCCTCAGTACTCATCAGTTTGTAGCCCTGTCCTTCATCTCCAAATACGATACTGTCAAACTGGTCCTGTGTCAACTGACCAACTAGAAAGACGGATTCCTTCCCCTCAAAAATCATACTGGGATAGACCTTGCTCCAAAGTAGACAATCTTCGGTCAGATTAATTCCCAGTTCTTCATAAACTTCACGCGCCACGCACTCAAAAGGACTTTCATCGCCTTCGCGTCCACCACCGGGCAGTTCCCACATATTGGGCCAGGGAATATTTTCCTTGTCATCACGCAAGATAGTCAAGAGCTTATTCCTACAAAACAAAGCAATCTTGCAGCCTGTGAAATCAGAAATTTCTATTTCCATGTCAGACTCCTAATATCTCGGATAAGGATAAAATTCTCCTTCTTCCAAGCCGACTTTTCCTTCTTCAAAGACTTCTTGGTTCCATTCCATGACGAATTCTTCTGCTTCTGGGTCTTCCAAAAAGTCCATGAGCGCATCCAGCCCAACCTCGGCAGTATCTTTAAGGAAAAGGGCAAAATAAGCTAAAAACTCACGAGAAAATCCTTTTTTAGGCAGATAAGGGATGACTGTTAAATAGTCTTCTGCGTTAACCGTTGACTTGGCAGGATTGTAAAAAAGAACTGCTTCTTCAAATAGGATGTCGTCTGATGACACCTCTCCGTCCTCATCCACCATCTCCACACCTGTAGCGTTTTGCGCTTCCAATAGAAAACTCACTTCAACTGCATGGTTGCGCTTATCCCAGCTAATCTCAAAGTCAAAGGGAAAGTTCTTGTCCAATTCTTCCTCTAAAACATCTAAAAATCCGTATGTTGCCATTTTGTCCTCTTTCTATACGACTCTTAAATCGCCCCGAATACTCGGAATTATGCTAAAATAGATACTACCATCTTACCACATATACATCAGAAAATCCATGTTAGAAAGGACTGCTATGCCTGACAATCTCGCACTTCGCATGCGCCCAAAAACCATCGACCAGGTCATCGGTCAGAAGCATCTAGTCGGATCAGGAAAAATCATCCGCCGCATGGTGGAGGCCAACCGCCTGTCCTCCATGATTCTCTACGGACCTCCGGGTATCGGAAAGACCAGTATCGCCTCTGCCATCGCTGGAACGACCAAGTATGCCTTTCGGACCTTCAATGCGACTGTTGATAGTAAAAAGCGACTGCAAGAAATCGCCGAAGAAGCTAAATTTTCTGGAGGACTGGTTCTGCTACTGGACGAGATTCACCGACTAGATAAAACCAAACAAGATTTTCTACTTCCCCTCTTGGAAAGTGGTCTGGTCATCATGATTGGGGCTACGACTGAAAATCCTTTCTTTTCAGTCACTCCAGCCATTCGTAGCCGTGTTCAGATTTTTGAGTTAGAACCCTTGTCCAATCAAGATGTCAAAGGAGCGATTCAGATAGCTCTATCTGACCCTGAGCGTGGATTTGATTTCCCAGTTGAGCTAGATGAGGATGCGCTGGATTTTATCGCAACATCTACCAATGGAGACCTCCGTTCTGCCTTTAATTCACTAGATTTGGCTGTTCTCTCTACCCCTGAGAATGACAAGGGCATCCGCCATATCACTCTTGATATCATGGAAAATAGCCTCCAGCAGAGCTATATTACCATGGACAAGGATGGGGACGGTCACTACGATGTCCTCTCAGCCCTGCAAAAGTCTATCCGTGGCTCGGATGTCGATGCCAGCCTCCACTACGCGGCCCGCTTGATTGAGGCTGGGGATCTGCCTAGTCTCGCTCGTCGTTTGACCGTTATCGCCTATGAAGATATCGGTTTGGCTAATCCTGAAGCTCAGATCCATACTGTAACTGCTCTAGATGCTGCTCAAAAGATTGGCTTCCCAGAAGCTCGCATTCTCATTGCCAATGTCGTGATTGACTTGGCCCTTTCTCCAAAATCCAACTCAGCCTATGTGGCGATGGACAAGGCCCTTGCTGATCTCAAAACATCAGGGCATTTGCCTATCCCTCGACACCTGCGCGATGGCCACTACAGTGGAAGCAAGGAACTTGGGAACGCCCAAAACTATCTCTATCCCCACAACTATCCTGGAAATTGGGTCAAGCAGGACTATCTGCCAGAAAAAATCCAAAATCACCACTATTTTACTCCAGAAGATACCGGCAAATACGAACGAGCCTTGGCGCAACGCAAGGAAACCATTGATAAATTACGGGACTTGTGAAATCCTTTTCAAAAAAATAAATTTTCCTCTTGATTTTTTTTGAAAAAGTGGTATCATATAAACATAGAAACGCTGTGGTGTACGACTTCACACTTAAGTGTTGACCGACTATTTTTTGTATTATTAGGGAAACAAAAGTCTTCTAACAGCATGTAGGCCGTCTCACACGGAAACAGCTTCAGTTAGAGCGAGTTGCCCACCTGCTTAATTGCGCGGGTTCAATACAAACCGTGAAGTTTCGGCACCAATACAGCTTTTTCTTTGCCTCCTTAGCTCAGCTGGCAGAGCAGCGGACTCTTAATCCGTGGGTCACAGGTTCGATCCCTGTAGGGGGCATCTAAATACAACAGGAAAAAGCCTTGTAAATCAAGGCTTTTTTTGCTTGTCTATAACTGATTTACCCCATCATTTGTCCCACATTTTAAATCTATCTTTTCTTTTTGAATCAAATTACATCTTAACAAATAGTGTAAAGCCAGTTACTTTTGCTTTGATTCCATACAATATTTTCATGTAGAGAAGACAAATTTTATCTTCTCTTTTTATTTTCA